>SLCJ01000405.1 GCA_007125835.1 Verrucomicrobiales bacterium
GAGCCGTTGAAAAATGCGTCCTGAAGGGACGCTGGCAAGCGTGACATCAATGCACGACGATTCCATGTTGAATCTACGGTCTTCGTTCCTGTCCGGCGGCAACTTCTACCTCGTTTTACCGTTCCTTGGGGTCAGCTAGCTTCCGTCCAGATCCGGATGTCTGAGGCTGGAGACAGCGATCGCGCCGGGATTCCGCTCCATCCAAGTGTAGTCCGCCGAGCAGATGCCATATGATAAATGAGGGATTTTTTCCGAGTCCAAGGCGCGAGGAGGGCGCGAATCGAGATTCGCAACCGACGAGCAACGCCGGAATCGGGAAAAAGACCCATTCCAGCCCAAAAACCCCGCGTAGCGGCTGATTTCTCTCTCCTTTTCCACAAATTATAATATGTCAGATGTAAGGCGGGCTACACAAGCATCCACTTGCGGCGAAATCCTGTTGGAATCAATCATAAATTAGCTGTCATCGCTTCGCCTTCCTTTGGCGCTCGATTTTTTCTTTGAGCCATTTGGGCAGGGGTTTGCGGCGGGCGGATTTGCCGGAGGGTCGCTTGGGTGCGGGTTTGCGGGGAGCCTGCGTTCCGTTGTTTGGCCAGACGAGTTCGGGGTCGGATTCGCCGCGCATCACGCGCAATCCCGTTTCGGTGAGAGTGAGCAGGGGGTATTCCCCGGATTCGTCGGTGGCGATGAGTCCGGCGTCCTCCATGGCCTTGAAAAGGTCGCGCAGGTAGTCCTCGCCGCAGTCCTTCATCAGCCCGAAGGTGCTGAGCGCGGCGAGGCCTGAAGTAGCGAGGTCCTCCCCTTCGTCGCCAAGGAGCATGCGCTGGATTTTGCGCCGCCCGAAACGCGGGCGGAATGTGCCGTCCGCGTTGCGGGCCGACGCCCTGGCAACGCCGCTGAGCGCCATGCGCAGGCGGTTGCTTTCCTCAAGGGTGGGCAGGCGCGGCTTGTTTGTGCCAGCGGCGCAGGCGTCGCAGCGTCCGCAGGGTTGCGGGGATTTCTCGCCGAAGTATTGGAGCACCCAGGCCTGGCGGCAGCTGTTGCTGTAACAGAGATTGATCATCGCATCGAGGCGGGCGCGGTCGCGCCTTTCCTTTTCGCGGAGAGCGGCGGCATCGATCTGAAGGTCGGCGGCGCGGAGGCCGGGGTCGGACAGGCGGGTGCCGCGCTTGCGCACACCGGGCACGTCAAACCGCTCGATGGCTCCGGCGCGGGCGAGCCACGAAATCGATGAGGAAACGGCCATCGAATTGCGCACGTCGAGCGCTTCCGCCATTTCGTCGATGGAAAGGAGCACTTGGTGCTTGTCGTCGGCGTGGGAGCGGATCAAATGATAGACTTTGCGGATCACGTCTTCACCGGGATTGGCTCCTTCGATGAAAAATTCCTGGGTGCGGGTGTCGGCGTAATTGAATAACAGGTCACAGCAGGCGGGGCGCCCGTCGCGCCCTGCTCGCCCGGCCTCCTGATACCACGCCTCGACACTGCCGGGAATCTCCCAGTGGGCAACAAAGCGCACGTCGCTGCGATCGATGCCCATGCCGAAGGCGTTGGTTGCCACCGCCACATCGCGGCGGCGCTCGATGAAAAGCTCCTGCGCGCGCTTGCGGCGGGCGTCGTCCATACCGGCGTGGTATTCGATGACCCGCACTTTTTCGCCGCGCAGCAGGGCGGCCACTTCCTCGACGCTGCGCCGGGTAGCGCAGTAAACAATACCGGTCTTCCACTGGCGGATGACTTCGAGCAGGCGATCCGTCTTTTCAGATTTGTTATCGACGTGGGTGACGTTGAGCGCGAGGTTGGGCCTTTCGAACCCGCTGACCAGCTCCAGAGGGTCGCGGAGGCGCAGGCTTTGGCGGATGTCCTCGCGGACGACGGGCGTGGCGGTGGCGGTGAAGGCGGCCACCGGCGGGTCGCCGAGACGCCGCCTGGCCTCGCCGAGGCGCAGGTAGTCGGGGCGGAAATCATGCCCCCACTGAGAGAGGCAGTGGGCCTCGTCGATGGCGAGGAAGCGCACGTTGACGCGCGACAAGGCATTGAGAAACCCGGTGCTGCGGAAGCGTTCGGGGGCGACGTAGACCAGGCGGAAGCGCCCCTCGCGCAGCCCTTGCAGGCGCTCGCTTTGCTCGCTGCCGGAGACGTGGCTGTTGATCATGGTGGCGGCGATGCCACGCGCCACCAGCGCATCGACCTGGTCTTTCATCAGGGCGATGAGCGGTGAGACAACCAGCGCGACGCCATCGCCAGCAACCAGCGCCGGCAATTGGAAGCACAAGGATTTGCCGCCGCCGGTGGGCATCACGGTGAGCACGTCGCGCCCGGCGAGGATGGCCCGCACCACCTCTTCCTGGCCGTCGCGGAAGACGTCGAACCCGAACCATCGGCGCAGGGCAGCGATGATCGGATCGGTTTCCGGGGGGCTGGACGGCGAATCGGGCATGGGAAAATGTCGGCCGCAGCGCCGGAATCCGGAGGAGCCCCCGCATCGGCGCGCTCCTCTTCTATGCCACGTTTCCCGCCGCCGCGAAAACGAAAACATAGGTTTCACACTAAATCCACAATGCTGCCAAAGTCCGGGTCGGTGAGCCGTTTGTAGGTGCGGGCGGCAAAGCCATCGCTCATCCCGGCAAGGTAGTCGCAGAGCAGGCGCGCACGCGTGGCGATGTCCTGGGCGGCGGCGATCATTTCGGCGGAAGCGGGTGGCAGCAGTTGGAATCGTGGCGAGGAACGTTCGAGGTATTGGCCGGCGATGATGCGGAACATTTCGGTAAGCATCCGCTCACCCTTGTATTCGAGCTGTTTCAACTGATGGCTGAGAAACACCTGCTCCAGAGCAAGGCGCTTGAAGGTGGCGCACTCCACCGCCGCAGCCGGGTCGATCACCAGCCGGAATGCGTGGCGGTGAGTGGGCGGCGACAGAAAGCATGAGGTCTGCTCCAGGGTGGTGGCGCGGATGAACGCGCCGATGCGGCGTTCGAGGCGTGATTCCACTTTCCCGTCGGCGATGGCGGCGAGCAGGTATTCGATGGCGGCGGTCTCGTGGCTGTCGGTCAACCCGGACGCCCATTTCTCGATGGACGTGCGGGTGAGGAACCCTGCGTGGATGCCGTCGATCAGGTCGTGGAGCGAGTAGGCTGTGTCGTCGGCCCAATCCATGATCTGACACTCGATCGAGCGGAAGGCATTGCGGGTGTCGCCGGGCGTGAGTTCAGCGGGAAAGTCGCGCCCGCCCATGGCGAAGTCGAGCACGGAGGCCTGGTCGTCGTAAAGGAAGTGGTTTTCAGGCGGTGGCTCGGCGGGCAGTTCGCCGCGCAGGGTTTTGTATTTCAGGATGCCGTCGGCAAACGCGCGGGTGGGATTCATGCCACGCGTGCCTTGATAGAGCGTGCCCGACACAAGGCGCAGGGTTTGCGCGTTGCCCTCGAACCCGCCGTACGCAGCCATCAGGCGGTTGAGCGCGCGTTCGCCGGTGTGGCCAAAAGGCGGATGGCCGAGATCGTGGGCCAAGCACACCGCCTCGACGAGATCGGCGTCGATGTGAAAATCGGGACCGAGAAGCGGCGATGTTCGTTCGAGGTGGCGGCAGATCGAGCGTCCGATTTGCGCCACTTCGATCGAGTGGGTCAGGCGGGTGCGGTAGAAGTCGTATTCGCCAGAGAGAAAAACCTGGGTCTTGCTCTGCAGGCGGCGGAACGCCGAGCTGTGGATGATGCGGTCGCGGTCGGTTTCGAACGCGCTACGGGTGTCGCCCGCCGGGGCCGCCGCAGGCGACAGGCGTTCTTCGTCAAAAGCCGAATAAAAGGTGTTGGCCACTCCACTCTTTCCCCGCGTACGGGCCGCTTGTCAAACGCCCGGACACACACGCCCCCTGGCCCTTTATACTTGCGCACCCTCCTTTTCGGGCGAATTTCGGAATATGAAACTGAACCGCACATCCTTTTCCCTCATCCCTCTCGCCGCCTTACTCCTGGCCTCCTGTGGAGAGCGTCAAGACGAACCGCCCGCGCCGGGAGCCGGCGAAGTGGAAGCCGTGGGCCGGGAACTGGCCGACATCGAAGAGGGCCACATCCTCGCAACGAATTCCCCAATCCCTGCTGAAGGCTCAGTCCGCACCACCGAGACGACGTTTTCGATGTCAGAGGGCACGATGACCATGCGCATGGGCGACGAGGTGATGGAGGGCTCGATTGAGACGCACGCCACGCGCACGGAACGTCTCGTGGGCCTTTCCCCGGACAGCGCCCGCTGGACATTGGAGTCCGAGACCGAGAACACCGTGGTGGAAATGATGGGAGAGAGGGTGGAGAAACCCGACGTGCCCGCTGCTCTGCTGGGTCAGGCGGTGCTAATCGAACGCGATGCCTCGGGAGCCTGGAGCATCCGCTTGGAGGAAGGCGAGGCGGACGAGGAAGTGGAGGCATCACTCACCGAGCTGCTCAACTCCCTCGTGGCCAGAAGCGGCCGCAGCGTGGATATCGAGACGTTTGGCGAAACCCACCGCATGCCGGGAGAGTCCTGGGAGCTTGATGTCTCCGAGATCTACGACACAATTCTCGATATCGAATCTCCGGAAGGCACACTGGCTGTGTCCTTTGACCGTGTCGAAGAGGGCGAGGCGGGCGACGTCGCGGTCCTCTCGTTCAGCATGAATGTTTCTGGCAGCGACACCGGCGAGGATGCCTCGGAAATTAGAATTTCCGCCACAGGGCAAATCCGCCGCTGCCTGGTCGAGCTCACAGACCTCGAAAACACGTTCGCCGGCCAGCTCAGCGGGTCGTTCGAAGCCATGCCAGGCATGATGGTGACCATCGAAGGCCTGGTCGAGATCCAGGCGACTACGACCATCTCGGCGGTGGAATAAACCGGAGGGTGGTAAGATGGCCGCCGCACTCGTCTTGCCCTCCTTGACGTAGCCCGCAGCAATCCCCAATGCGTGGTGTGCGCTGCACCCCTATGAGGCCGGTCAAGAGGTTTTCGATGAAATGTTGGTTTTCCTTGGCTTTTTTTAGCTGCTGTGGGGTTGGCTGACAATGGGGGCAACCGAATTTAAACCGTATTTATGCCAATCGTATTTATGCCTGCCAATCGTATTTATGCCTGCCAAATTTTAATTAATTCAACAAAAAATTTGCCTTCCAAAATATTTGCCTTCCAATTTTGAATTGCCCGGAAATGGCGGCGCAGGTCGTTGGCGGCAGCGCGGCCGAGGATGCGGCCGAGCGCGCCGTCGGCGTCGGCTTCGCGCAGCAGGCGGCGCAGGTCGGGGGTGATTTCGTCGCGGTCGAGGCGGACGGTGATCATGTGCTACTGCTGCAAACTCTACTGCTGCAAATTTTGCTGCAAATTTTGCCTCCCATTATTTGTTGAAATTCTTAAAAATCCTTTCAAAATCGCCCCCTCGGCCCCGGTACCACGGTACCGACCGATGGACATCCGCAAGCCTTTGAGTTGAAACAAGTGTGCGCCTCAAAAATTCACGTTCAGCAAGGCATCTCAATACCCGAGTTGTCAGCCACATCCATGACACCGATGCCGTTTCAGTGCCCCCAAACACCCAAAAACGTCGCCTTCCGGGCACTTGGGACAGTCAGGAGCCACGTCCCTTCGCTGATGTTCTCCGACACCGAAGCAAGTCACGAGCCATTCACTCAGTGACACTACACCTCAGCGCTCCGTCGTTTTCCCGCCCCCCAAAACCATTGCTGACCCGCTGCTCGCGCTGCGGCCGCCAGGCTTGCAGGACTCCCGGCCACTCGCCAGTAAAGTCGTCCATACCCACTCATCATCCGCTCCCACTCCTCCACCTCCACGCGCATCCCCTCCAGCACCGGCAAAGCCTCCGCACCCAACGCCCCCTTCTTGTCCCCTCGCACACACCGACCCGACGCTTCAACCAATTTCAAATACTCCTCCTCCCCCATCTTCCACGCCAGATTCTCTCCCTGCCGCACCTGCCGCTTCCCTTCCACCATCTCCTCCACACGACACACCCCACCCAACTTCACCTTCTCTATCGAGGTCAACCACTCATCCCGAATGCTTGCCTCTCGCGCCACCTCCAACTCCTCCCGCTGCTTCTCATTCGGCCGACGCGGCGCTTTGGCCACCTTCTCCCTCCCCACACGCGCAAACACACGATCCTGCACACTGGTGAAATCACTCTCCGCCAACCCATCCGTAATCCCCGCCCGCACCGGGTTCAAGTCCACATACACCATGCACGCAAGCAAGGCCTGCGCGTCCTCAATGCGCTGACACCGAAACCGCCCCTCCCAGAACCGCCCCTTGCAGTCGTCCTCCTTGTTGGCCCGACGCGCGATCTTCTCATTCAAACAACGCATCAACCAGCTCA
>SLCJ01000345.1 GCA_007125835.1 Verrucomicrobiales bacterium
CGCTGCTCCCGGATGGCAGCCGCATCCTGCTCATCGACATAGGCCATTCCCAGACCGATCAAATGCCGCGCGCACTCGACGAAAAACGCAAAATAATCGGAGGCAAAGTAGCGGTTGTCCCCCCAGTCGAATCCCAGCCACTTCACATCCTCCTCGATGGCCTGCACATACTCGCTCTCCTCCTTTAGCGGGTTGGTGTCGTCGAAGCGCAAGTGGCAGCGCGCACCCTGTGCGGCATACTCCCGGGCGATGCCGAAATTCAGGCAGATCGACTTCGCATGCCCGATGTGCAGGTAGCCATTGGGCTCCGGGGGAAAGCGGGTGACGGGAGCCTCGTGAACGCCGCCGTCAATGTCGCGGCGAATCATGTCGCGGATGAAATCGAGGCGCTCCGGGGTCGCACCTTCGGGTGTGGGGTTCTCAGCCATGGGTGGGTGAATGGGAATGAATGGTGCCGCAAGATCCGCGGCTCGGATACGCAAAAGCCGCCCCCGGAGAGCGTCCGGAAGCGGCTGCGTCGGGCTGCGAAATCAGCCGCGCCCGACCACATCGGCCGCATTGCGCACAATCTCGAAAAAGCTCTGGCTCTCCAGCGAAGCCCCGCCGACGAGAGCGCCATCGATGTCCGGCTGGGAAATCAGCTCGGCCGTATTGCCCGGCTTAACGCTGCCGCCGTATTGAATACGCATGCGATTCGCGGCGTCCTCGCTTTGCGTCTCGCGCAGCACCTGGCGGATGAAGGCATGCGCCTCCTGAGCCATGGCAGGCGTGGCCGTTTTGCCGGTGCCAATTGCCCACACCGGCTCGTAGGCGACAATCACCTCGCCCACGCGCATCTGGCCGACCTCAGCCAGGCCCTCGGTGACCTGACGCCGCAGCACCTCCTCGACACGACCGGCCTCGCGCTCCTCCAGCGTCTCGCCAACGCAGAAAATCGGGGTAAGGCGCGCGTCGAGCGCCGCCCTGACCTTGCGGTTGATCAACTCGTCCGTCTCGCCAAACAGCTGGCGCCGCTCGCTGTGGCCGAGAATCACATACTCCACCGCAAGCTCTTTGAGCATGCGGGCGCTGATCTCGCCGGTGTAGGCACCGGCCGGCTCGGCCGACATGTTCTGGGCTCCCAATCCCACCAGCGGGTTCTCTTGGATTTGCGAACGCGCCGCTTCAAGAGAGATATAGGGCGGACAGACCACCACTTCGACCGGGTAGTCGGCCGAGGGAAAATGGCGAAGGAAAGGGCGCAGGAACTCGCCGGTCTCGGCGGGAGTCATGTGCATTTTCCAGTTGGCTGCAATAACGGGTGTACGGTTGTTACTCATAGGTTATAGGGAAAAATTGGAAGGTCGATTGGGTTATGGGTGTTTTCAGGGCCTATGTTCAGGCATCGGTCAGGGCGGCCACGCCGGGCAGCTCGCGCCCTTCCATCAGTTCGAGCGAGGCACCGCCTCCGGTCGAGATGAATGTCATTTTGTCGGCGAGCCCGAAATTGTTCACCGCTGTGACGCTGTCGCCACCGCCGATGATGCTCACCGCACCTTTCTCCGTGGCCTCGGCCACGGCCTCCGCCACCGCTTTGGTGCCGGCGGCAAACGAGTCGAACTCAAACACCCCCACCGGGCCGTTCCAAACGATAGTGCGGGCCTTGAGAATCTCCTCGCGAAATTCGCCGATCGCCACTTCGCCGATATCGAGCGCTTGCCAGCCCGGAGTCACCCCGCCGCCATCGCGATACGGGCGCGTCGAGCGCGTTTCCACGCCGTCTTCGAACTTCTCCGCCTCACACACATCGGCAGGCAGCAGAAACTTCACGCCCTGCTTCTCCGCCTCTTCGAGAATCCCGAGCGCTAGTTCGAGTTTGTCGGCCTCGACGCGGCTTTCCCCCACTTCGAGCCCCTGCGCCTTGCGGAAGGTGTGCGCCATCGCCCCACCCACCAGCATCACATCCGCCTTTTCGAGAAGGCGCGTGATCACCTGGATCTTATCCGACACTTTCGATCCGCCCATGATCACCACAAACGGCTTGGCGGGCTGCGCCAGCTCGCCCATCAGGTATTTAAGCTCCCGCTGCATCAGGAATCCGGCCGCCGCCTGCGGCAGCAGACGCGCCACACCCTCGGTGGACGCATGCGCGCGGTGCGCCGTGCCGAAGGCGTCATTCACATAGCAGTCGCCCAGCTTCGCCAGCTCGGCGGCGAAGGCGGGGCTGTTCGCCTCCTCCTCGGCGTGAAAACGCACGTTTTCGAGCACCAGCACGTCGCCGTCCTTCATCGCCGCCACCTTGGTTGCTGCGGCGTCGCCCACGCAGTCCGTGGCAAAGCCCACATCCACGCCAAGCAATCCGCCGAGATGCGCCGCCACCGGAGCCAGGGAGAACTTAGGATTCACCTGCCCTTTCGGACGCCCAAGGTGCGACATCAGGATGACCTTGGCCCCCTTCTCTCGCAAATGGCGGATCGTCGGCAGGGCCGCGCGCACCCGGGTGTCGTCGGTGATCACGAGGTCACTCCCCTCCCCCTTCATCGGCACATTGAAATCCACCCGGACCAACACCCGTTGGCCCCCTACTTCCAGTTTCTCTACAGACAGTTTTTGCATCTCTTGAAATCAATCGTTTGACCCCCGGCCCGCGCCCCTCGGGCACCGCCAACCAGCGGACCACCACTCAACATCATTCCCCCCGCCGCGCAACAAATTTCGCCCCTTCCTCCCAATTTGTGAAAAATTTCACAAACAACTTGAAAATACCCACTATTGGCGATGGCGCGGCACGCGCATGAGTGCGCTGAAAAAGGTGCAGCCGGGATCGCTCGCATCCTATTATCACTCCCGCGCCTCCCCGGAAGAACATCATCAAAACGCCCGGCAGAGGATCACCGGCTCTCCCTCTGTCGGCACGGCCGCCCCCAGGATTACCTCTTGATTTCAGCAACGCATCATCATATCGTGATATGAATATGAGTAAAACCCCAAAACGCACAGGGAATGAGACGGCACGCCTATTGGCTGAATTGATGGACGAGCGCATCGCGGTTCTGGACGGTGCCATGGGCACCAACATCCAGCATTTCAAACCGACTGAGGAGGACTATCGCGGCGAGCGTTTTGCCGACACCGGGCGCTACCCGAGGGACCTGAAGAACAACAACGAAATCCTGACACTTACCAAGCCGGACATCATTCTCGACATCCACCGCCGTTTTCTGGGAGTGGGCCGGGCCGACATCCTGGAAACAAACACTTTCTCGGCAACCACTATCGCCCAGAACGACTTTTTCATCCCCGAACCGGAAGGGCGCAAGGACCAAGCCTACTTCCAGCGCACCATCGAGGACGAGCCACTGCGTGCCCTGGTGCGCGAAATCAACCTGGAGGCGGCGCGGCTGGCGCGGCAGGCGGCGGCTGAGGCGGAGGCGGCCGACGGGCGGCCGCGCTTCGTGGCTGGCGCGATCGGGCCGATGCCGGTCACAGCCTCGCTCTCGCCCGATGTGAACGACCCCGGCTTCCGCCAAGTGACCTTCGAACAACTCGTCGTTTCCTATCGGGAACAAGTCGAAGCGCTGCTCGACGGCTGCGTGGACGCGCTGCTGGTCGAGACCATTTTTGACACTCTTAATGCGAAAGCGGCGCTGTTTGCCATCGAGGAGGTCTACGAAGCCCGTGGCGAAAGGCATCCGGTGATGATCAGCTTCACCATCACCGACAACGCGGGGCGCACGCTTTCCGGCCAAACGGTCGAGGCCTTTTGGAATTCCATCGCCCATACCTCGCCCTTTTCCGTCGGTATCAACTGCGCGCTCGGAGCCGATCTGATGCGGCCGTTTGCCGAGGAGCTTTCGCAAATCGCCACCTGCCGGGTCTCGATTTACGCCAATGCCGGGCTGCCCAACCCGCTTTCGGAAACCGGCTACGACCAAACGCCCGAGATCATGGCGGAGTTCATGGAGGACTACGCGCGCTCGGGCTTCCTCAATCTCGTGGGCGGGTGCTGCGGAACCACACCCGAGCACATCGGGGCGATTGCCGCCGCTGTCGACGGCATCGCGCCCCGCCCCGTCCCCAAAGCCCCCGCCCTTCTCCGGCTCGCCGGGCAGGAGCCCTACAACCACACCGCCGACAAGAATTTTCTGATGATTGGCGAGCGTGCAAATGTCGCCGGCTCGCCGAAATTCGCCAAGCTCGTGCGCGCGGGGAAACTCGACGAGGCCGTCTCCATTGCGCGCCAGCAGGTGGAGAACGGAGCCAACGTGATCGACGTCTGTTTCGACGACGGGATGATCGAGGGCGTGCCGATGATGACGCGCTTCCTCAACCTGATTTCGTCCGAACCGGACATCGCCCGCGTGCCGTTCATGGTCGATTCCTCGAAATGGGAAATCCTCGAAGCGGGGCTGAAGTGCCTCCAGGGCAAGGGCATCGTCAATTCCATATCGCTGAAAGAGGGCGAGGAAAATTTCAGGAGGCAGGCCGAGACCATTCGCCGCTACGGAGCCGCCGCCGTGGTGATGGCTTTTGACGAAAAAGGTCAGGCCGCCACTTATGAAGACCGCATCCGCATCTGCGAGCGGGCCTACCGCATCCTTGTCGACGAGGTCGGATTTCCGCCCGAGGACATCATTTTCGATCCAAACATCCTCACTGTCGCCACCGGCATGTCCGAGCACGACAACTACGCGGTCGATTTCATCGAGGCCACACGCTGGATCAAGCAAAACCTTCCCGGAGCCCTCGTCTCGGGCGGTGTGTCGAACATCTCGTTCTCATTCCGTGGCAAAAACCGCATCCGCGAAGCGATGCACGCCGCCTTCCTTTACCACGCCCGCCAGGCCGGAATGGACATGGGCATCGTCAATGCCGGCATGCTTGAAGTCTACGACGAAATCCCCAAGGATCTGCTGGAACGAGTCGAGGATGTGTTGCTCAACCGACGCGAGGATGCCACCGAGCGCCTTCTTTCCTTCGCTGAAACAATGGAGGATGGCGGAGCCGGCGGCGGCACTGCCAAAGGCCCCGACCTTTCGTGGCGCGAAGCTCCCGTCGCCGAGCGCCTGAAGCACGCCCTGATCAAAGGCATCACCGATTACGTCGAAGAGGACACCGCCGAGGCCTTCGAGGAGTTGGGCCGCCCGCTCAAGGTGATCGAGGGGCCGCTGATGGACGGCATGGGTGTGGTTGGCGATCTTTTCGGCGAGGGAAAAATGTTTCTTCCGCAGGTGGTCAAATCGGCGCGCGTGATGAAGAAGGCCGTGGCCTGGCTCGAGCCGCACATGGAAGCGGAAAAAGCCCTCAATCCCGACCCCAAGGCCGCGGGCAAGATGGTCATCGCCACCGTCAAAGGCGATGTTCACGACATCGGCAAGAACATTGTGGCAGTGGTGCTCGCCTGCAATGGCTATAAAATGATCGACCTCGGCGTGATGGTGCCCTGCGACAAAATCCTCGAAACCGTGCGCAAAGAAGGGGCCGACCTGCTGGGCCTCTCCGGACTGATCACACCTTCGCTCGACGAAATGGTGCATGTGGCCAAGGAAATGGAACGCACGGGTCTGAAGATTCCGCTGCTCATTGGTGGAGCCACTACCAGCGCCGCGCACACCGCCCTCAAGATCGCACCCCACTACTCCGGACCGGTGGTCCATGTGCTCGACGCCTCGCGCTCGGTGCCGACCGCCAGCGCCCTGCTCTCCGACGAGCGCCGGGACGAGTACATCCGCGAAAACAGCGAACGACAAGAAACACTCCGCGAGCGCCACAGTGGCGGATCAAAAAAGGAAACTCTCTCCCTCGCCGACGCGCGCGCGGCCGCCCCGCAAGTCGATTGGCACGAATACACGCCGCCTGTGCCCTCATTCCTCGGCACGCGGGTCGTCGGCACCGCCGACCAAACCATCACCATCCAGGAGCTGGCCGAGTACATCGACTGGACGCCTTTCTTCCACGCCTGGGAGCTGCGCGGCGTGTGGGACCGCCAGAACCAAGTGCTCAAGACGAAGAACAAGGAAGGTGCCGCCGAGGCCGCCAAGCTGCACCGCGACGCGCTCGAATGGATCGATCGCATCATTGCGGAGGACAAATTCGAGGCGCGCGGGCTCTACGGATTCTTCCCCGCCAACGCCGAAGGCGACGACATCGTCGTCTGGACCGACGAAACCCGCACCACCGAGCGCTGCCGTCTCCACTCTCTGCGCCAGCAAATAAAAAAATCCTCCGACAAACCCAACGTCGCCCTCAGCGACTGGATCGCGCCAGTGGCGGCGGAGGGTGGCGGCGATCATTGGTCGCCGTCTCCGAGGCGGGAATTCGTGCCGAGCTTCCTCA
>SLCJ01000280.1 GCA_007125835.1 Verrucomicrobiales bacterium
CCCCCCACCGACACCTTCGCCTCACGCATCGAAACCTGCCTCGCCAACCGCGACTGGCCCGCCCTCAAACAACTCGCAGAACGCCTCGAACCCTCCGAAGTCGCCACCCTCTTCGACGAACTCGGCCCCCCCGAATACACCCTGCTCTACCGCAGCCTGCCCCGCGATCTCGCCGCCGACGCCTTCTCTTTCCTCGAAGACGACAAACAACAAGACCTCCTGCGCGAACTCACCGAACAGGAAACACGCACCCTGCTCGCCGACCTCAGCCCCGACGACCGCACCTTCCTCTTCGAGGAACTCCCCGCCAACACCGCCCAGCGCCTCCTCAACCTGCTCGGTGCCGAAGACCGCAAGGAGTCCCTCATGCTCCTCGGCTACCCAAAGGACAGCGTCGGCCGCCTGATGTCACCCGATTTCGCCACCATCCGGCCCGAAATGACCGTCGCCGAAGCCATCGACGCCATCCGCCAACAAGCCCCCCAATCCGAAACCATCCACATGGTCTACGTCACCGACGCCCACGACCGCCTCATCGACGAACTCCGCCTCCGACGCCTCATCCTCGAACCCCCGGACCGCCGCGTCGCCGAACTGCTCGGCGGCGACCCCGTTTCCCTCAACGCCTTCGACCCCGAGGGAGCCGCCGTCACCGCCATGAAAGAAACCGGATACTTCGCCCTGCCGGTCGTCGACTCCCAAGGCATCCTCATCGGCGTCGTCACCGCCGACGATGTCCTCGAACTCGCCGTCGAGGAAGCCACCGAGGACATCCACAAAGGGGCCGCCGTCCGCCCATTCGAAACCCCCTTCCTCGAAACCCCATCGCGTAGCATGTTCTCCGGACGCGTCGCCTGGCTCATGCCTCTCGTCGGCGTCAATATCATATCCGGATGGGCAATCCACCACTACGAGGAAATGATCCAAGCCTACTTCGCACTCGCCTTCTTCCTCCCCCTGCTGATCGCCTCAGGCGGCAACGCAGGCGCACAATCCGCCACCCTCGTCGTCCGCAGCATGGCACTCGGCGATGTCCGACCCACCGACTACCTGCGCGTCCTCGTCAAGGATGTCGGCGTCGCCCTCATGCTCGCCGCAAGCCTCGCCGCCGCCGTGTTTCTCCTCGGCCTCTGGCGCGCCGGTGGCGGCGTCGCACTCGTTGTCGCCATATCCATGGCCATCATCGTTGTCTTCGGGTCCGTGCTGGGCATGTCCCTCCCCTTCATCCTCCGCCGCCTCGGGCTCGATCCAGCCACCGCAAGCTCACCACTGGTCACCTCCATGGCCGACATCGTCGGCGTCTTCATCTACCTCGGCATCGCATCCATCATTCTCGGATCCCTCGCCTCTTAGTATCATATCAGGACATCCATGCTAAACCGAACACCCCGCCCCCCTCCCTCAACGCAGGTTCAGCACTTCCCCTCCGCAAGCGAACGCGCCGCCGCCAACAAGTCCCGCATACGACGCTCGCTCCACCGCTCCAAAAACGCCCGCGGCGGCCCGGCAGGAAAGCGCTCAACCACCCGCACGCCCAACCCATGGGCATCGTGAGCCTCACCCACTTTCTTCGCCAGCGCTCGAATGCGCCGATGCGCCCGGCCCTCGATTCCTGCCATTTCACACAGGTAGCCGTGGTATTTCAACCACCTCCTCCACCGATGCCAGCATTCCATCGAATCGTCAGCAAACGCCCTCCGCCGCAACTTCTCCTGCTTCTTCACCACCCGCCGCAGGCCACCCTCAAACAATGACCAGTCACCACCACGCCAGTCTCCCCACACCTCCGCCCACCTCTCGAACTCGGCGGCCACTTCGCGCCGCTCCTCCTCCGGGGCCTCAGCCTCGCAACGCCAGCCATCCGCCCACCCGCGAAAACCCTCCCGCCAGCCGGCAGGAGCCTCCCGCACCGCCTCCATCATCAGCTCCGGCAGGACCGCCGCCTCCCGCGCCGACCCCAAACGCCGCGCCGCCAAACGCACCCGCTCATGCCACTGCCCAAACAAACCCGGGTCCCCACGACCCACAGCCCGCAGAAACGCACGCATCCTCTTGGCATGAACCCGCGTCCGGTGGACCACCTCCGCCTCCCCGCTTCCCGCAATTCCAGCTGCAAACTCCCGTGTCTCACGCCCCATCCGTCCCAGCAAAGCCGGAAAATCCCCTGACCCGCCATCTGCCGCAACAGTCTCGGTGTTTCTTCTCATCGATCGCTCCGGTAGTTTCCCACCCGTCCGCCCCTTGTAAAGACAATTCCAGCTCCTCGTGATGGTTGGCATTTCACTCCCCCGGACTCCTGATTTTACCAGAAACCCGAACTTGAAGAAATCAATTTCCTTGTCCATCTTGCGTAATAAAGCGCAAGCCGAAAGCGTAAAATCTATGCCAAACCAATACGAACCTATGCCCAATTCAAAACTTTCCAGCCATGGCCCCGTCAGCCTGAGCCGCCGCCGCTTTCTCCACACCGCAGCCGCCGCATCGATCTTCTCCGGCCTCAACATCCTTCCCTCCGGTGCACGCCCAAATGCCGGACGCGTCAGCCCCAACTCAAAAGTCCGCCTCGCCATCGTCGGCGTCGGCAACCGCGGCGGCGAAATCGGCCGCTGGTTCCGCAGCAAGGGTGAATCAGAAATCATCTGCGGATGCGATGTCCACCTCGACGGTGACCACTGTTCCCGCTTCATGAACGATGTCCCTGGGATCCCTTACTATTCCGACTTCCGCGAAATGTTCGACGCGCAGGCCGACAACATCGATGCCGTCATCGTTGGCACGCCAGACCACTCCCACTTCCCCATCTGCATGCAGGCCATGGCCCTCGGCAAACACGTCTATGTCGAAAAACCCATGGCCCACACCTTCCTCCAAACCGATCTCATGATGAAGGCCGCCGACAAATACGGCGTCGTCACACAAGTCGGCAACCAGGGCCACTCCGAGGCCAACCTCTACCAATTCCGAGCATGGACCGAAGCCGGCATCATCAAGGATGTCCACCGCGTCGATGCCTACATGGTCGCCGCCCGCCGCTGGCACGGCTGGGAAATCGACGGCATGCCCGAGGAACAACCCCTCCCCGATGGCCTCGATTGGGATTCCTGGATCGCCACCGCGCCCATGACCGGTTTCCATCCGCGCCTCCACCCGGCCAACTGGCGCTCCTGGTTTTCCTACGGCTGCGGTGCCTTCGGCGACTGGGGCCCCCACATCCTCGACACCTGCCACCGCTTCCTCGAACTCGGCCTGCCAACCGAGATCGTCGCCGAAAAACGCGACGGCCCTAACGACTACATATTCCCGCAAGCATCCACCATCGTCTTCAAATTTCCGCAGCGCGGCAACCACCCGCCATGCGAAGTCCGCTGGTACGACGGCCGCGGCAACCGCCCCGAACTCCCCCCCGAAATCCCCGCCGACACAGACATGGGCGACGCCGGCAAAATCATCCATTCCAAGGAACTTGTCTTCCGCGGCGGATCTCACGGCTCCACCCTGCGCATCCAGCCAGAGGAGAAATTCCGAGAAATGGGCGACAGCCTACCGGAAGTGCCGCGCCGCCCACACGATCACGCCACCAATTTCCTCCTCGCCTGCCGCGGAGAAGTCGAACCCAACGCCCCCTTCTCCATCGGCGGCCCACTCAACCAGATGTTCACCCTCGGCATCCTCGCCCAACGCTTCGGAGGCACAATTCAATTCGACCGCGACTCCCAAACCATCACCAGCCACGAGGACGGCCACGCCATGCTCACCGGTCCGCGCCCACGCCCGGAATGGGAAGAATTCTACCGCCTCTGATCCAACCCTATGCGCCCGCAGGATCCCACCACCGCTGACCCCCTCTCCAGCGACTTCTGGGATTCCGCCTCGCCACAACTCCTGCGGCCGCCAGGCACCAGTAGCACGGATCGCCCACACCCCCGCGACCTCGGCACACTCTGCCCACCCGGCTCCCTCGTCTTCCCCACATCCGGATCCACCGGATCACCGAAGGCCGTCGTCATCACCCGCGATGCCATCCTTGCCTCCGCCGAACTCGTCGTTCGCTGGCTCGGCATCCGCCCGGACGACCAATGCCTGCTCGCCCTCCCCTCCTACCACGTAGGGGGAATCGGCGTGATTGCCCGTGCCAGAATGGCCCAATGCGCCCTCCATCACCTGCCGGGAAAATGGTGCCCAATCCGCGTCTCAAGCACCTGCCGCGACCTGCGGATTTCCATCACCTCTCTCGTACCCACTCAAATACACGACATCGTACAAGCCGGAATGCGCGCCCCACCAACCCTCAGAACCGTCGTCGTCGGCGGCGGTGCGCTATCCCCCGCACTCGCACAAACAGCCACAAGCCTCGGCTGGCCCGTACTCGCCTCATTCGGCATGACCGAAACCAGCTCCCAGATCGCCACGGAAAAAATGACGCTGTCGGCACCCGGCGAATCCTCGCCCCCAATGCTTCCCCTCATATCCGGCTGGCACGCCAGGTCCACACCCGACTACCGCCTCGCCGTGCGCGGACCCGCCCTTGCCAAAGGCATCCTCACCCGGGAACAAACGCGCCCGGGACAATGGACATTCCAAGCCCTGCCCCTCTCCGACGGCTGGTGGACCACAACAGACCTCGCCCATGTCCGAACCGACGACAACGGCCAGACATGGATCCAACCGCTGGGCCGCGCCGACGACCAAATCAAAATCCGCGGCGAACTCGTCTCCCTCGCCGCCATGCAATGGCTCGCCGAAAAAGCCGCCGCAGACGTCAACATCAACCCAGCCCTCGTCGCCGTCACCGACACCCCCGACCCCCGCGCCGGCTCGCTCCTCGCACTGATCCTCGAACCCAAAGCCTCCCCCCGAACTTCGGATCTGCGCCGCCGCTTCAACGAACTCGCACCCCCTTTCGCTCGCATCGCCGCCACCCACACCGCCACAATCCCCAGCCTGCCCCGAAGCCCTCTCGGCAAAATCCGCCGCGCCGCCCTCAGATCCTTTCCCTTCACCTGAATCACTCCGGCACCAATCAAAACCAATTTTTTACCAGGCTTTTTTATTGTTGATGGATCTTGGCCAGCCGATCACAATGATGCCCGACCTTAAGCTGATCACTCGGGAACCACTCCACCCCCTCGCCTCCAAACCTCCCAGCACATCCGGAACCCAGGCGCAAAATCCATGGGACGCGCCGCAAGCCATGCGCCTGCCTCCTCCACCGGCATCCACAACACCGCATCAACCTCGCTGCAAGGAAAATCCGGATTCCCATCCCACCTTGCCAGATACAAATGCACGTGTTCCATGCCATTCAGCTCGCTGGCCTCCAGCACACCGCATCGCACAACCCCCACCTCGCGAATCCCCAACTCCTCCTCCAGTTCGCGCACCACGGCGCCCGCATAATTCTCCCCAGAGTCCAGATGCCCCGCCGCACTGGAATCCCACAACCCTGGATGGTTGTCCTTTGCCGCCGACCGCCGCTGCAACAACAGCTCACCCTTCCGATTGAAAACAAACGCATGCACGGCACGATGTCGCAACCCATCGCGATGAATCTCATCACGCCGCCCGGAACCAGTCACCTCATCGGCCTCGTTTACCACATCCAGCACCTCTCCCGCGTCCTGAGGCCTGTCCTTCAAGGGATGCGCGTCGTAAAGCCGCGCCAACTCTATCCACTGCCCGGGCGACAATTCCTCCGCCCTTGCCATCCACGACACGCCCAGCGCACCCGCCACATCTCGCCAGCGATCCACCCCACCTGGCATCTGCTTGTGCATTTGCTTCCGCCGCTGCGCGAAACCACGGCTCACCAGCCCGTTAAACAACCCAGCATCAAAAGGTGCGTACGTCCCCGCCGCCAGCGGACGCAACCGCACAACCGAAGAATCCACCGCCGGACGAGGCACAAACACATCCGGTGGAATGTCCCGTAAGCGCTCAACCTCCCACTCACTCTGGATCCGCACACTCATCGCCCCGTATGCCTTCGTCCTGGGCTCTGCAACCATCCGGTCCACAAATTCCTTCTGCAACATAAACACCGCCTCCCCCACGGGGCTGGGACGCGCTAGGAACCGCCTCAAGATCGCGGCTCCTGAGGAATAGGGCAAATTGCCCAAAAGCTTCACCGGCCCCTCCTTGAACAAACCCCGGAAATCCCAGCGCGCCGCATCCGCCTCCACCACATCCACCCCGCCCACTTCGCCAAACTCATGGCGCAACGCCGCAGCCAGACGATGGTCGTATTCCAACAACACGAGCCGCCGCACACGACCTGCCACATGCCGGGTAAGGGCCCCGGTCCCCGGACCCACTTCCAGCACACAATCACCCAAGCCCGGCCTGATCTGCTCCGCAATCCACGCCGCTACCCCCTCGTCAGCTAGAAAATTCTGCCCCAGTTTCCTGGACGGCCTCACGCCATCTCTGGACAACCGCTCGCGTATCGGGCGCTTTGACATGGCGCAAGGGTCAAACCAAAGCTACCGGAAGTAGGAAAATGGCGGCGGACAGACCCTCCGGCCCGGCCACCGCCTCTAGACAAAACACCAGCAATCAGGACGCCTCGCCGATGGCAAGACGCTTGAACCGGGTCACCGTCAACGAATCACCCGCCTTCGCGCCAGTCTCGTCAAGCAACGCGCCGACCGTCTTGTCGGTGTCCTTGATGAAACCCTGCTCCAATAGACAGACCTGCGCGAAAAATTTACCCATCTTTCCATCCACGATCTTCTCGATCACATTCTCCGGCTTTCCTTTCACCTGCTCGGCAGCAATCTCTCGCTCCTTTGCCACAAGGGCCGGATCAAGCTCCTCCCGCCGCACACAGGATGGACTCGCCGCCGCTATGTGCAATGTAATGTCCTTCACCACCTCGGCCACCCCATCCGCACCAAAACTATCGGAACCCTTTCCGGCTTCCAGCTCGAGCAGCACACCAACCCGCCCCTGCATATGGATGTAGGAGGCAAGCCTGCCATTCGCCCCGGTCTCGAAGCGGGCCAGCCGACGGATCAAGATGTTCTCCCCGATCTCGGCGATCTTTTCCTTCACCACATCCTCAACCGTTCCGCCGCCGGGATGCGGCGCCGCAAGAAAACCAGCGGCATCCTCCACCTCCGTCGCCAGAAGAACCAAAGCCAGTTCATCGGTGAACGCACGGAAATTCTCGTTCTTCGCCACGAAATCCGTCTCGCAATTCACCTCAAGCAAAACGCCGACGACACCATCCTCACGGATCAAGGCTGTCACAAGCCCCTCCTTGGCCTCGCGGTCCGCCTTCTTGCCAGCCTTGGCAATCCCCTTCTTCCGGAGAATATCCTCGGCCGCCTCAAGATCACCGCCCGCCTCTACCAAAGCGGATTTGCAATCCATCATTCCCACATTCGTTTTCTCCCTCAACTCCTTTACAAGTAATGCTGAAATCTGTGTCATTGAATCTAACTCGCCTTTCTAAATTTAAATTTTTTCTCTTTTGTTTCGATGTTTCCCGAACAACGACCTCAAGCCGCGCTGCCCAGACCAATCATCGGCTGAACCAACTGCTGGAGTACCAACCGAATCGAGCGAATCGCGTCGTCGTTCGCCGGAATCGGATACTGCACCGCCGCCGGATCCGCATTTGTGTCCACCATCGCCACCACCGGAATCTTCAAACGCCGCGCCTCGGCCACCGCGATCTTCTCGCGGTCCGAGTCAATTACCACCACCGCATCGGGAAGCCCGTCCATATTGCGGATCCCCTGTAGGTTGCGGGTCAGCTTCTCGCGCTCCCGGTTCAACGATGCCAACTCCTTCTTGGACATCTTCTTGAAGTCCTCCGACTTGCTGATATTCTCCAGATCACTGAGTCGCTGGATGCTCTTGCGAATCGTCTCGTAATTGGTCAGCATGCCGCCGAGCCAACGGAAATTCACGTAATACTGACCTGTCGCCTCGGCCGCCTCCCTCACCGCATCCTGCGCCTGCCGCTTGCATCCCACAAACAGGATCTTGCCCCCTCTCGCTGCCAGCTTCTGCAGGAAATCCCCCGCCTTATCCACCGCTTTGACCGTCTCCTCCACATTGATAATGTGGATCCCGCCTTTCTGTGTCAGCAGATAAGGCTTCATCCGCGGATGCCACTTCTTGCTCTGGTGCCCGAAATGCACCCCCGCTTCAACCATCTGCTGAACCAATTCGCTTATCATAGTGTATTGTCGATGTGCCGCCCTTAAACCAGGACGGTGGTGTAGGTCGGAGCAGCCGGTTTTTCCCCCGGCCCGCGGCGCATTGCCGCGGGCGGCTCCAGTTGGTGATCGGCTCGGGAGGGCCGCAACCATACCCCATCCCACCCACCTGCCAAGCCCTTTTTTATTAAAACTTTTCCCGGTTTTTTTTTCTTGCTTTTTTTACCTCTTTCACTCATGTTCCACCTATGCCCAGAAGACTGATCCCCGATGGCAATTCCGGAGGCCTGTTCCATGTCATCTCACGCGTGGTGGACCGCCGGCTCATTTTCGGTGGCGACGAATGCCGCCAATTCCTCAAACTCGCCCGGGGCCACGCGGCTTTCGGGGGCCTCGAACTCATCACTTGGTGTGTCATGGGCAACCATTTTCACCTCCTCGTCAGAATTCCCCCCGGCAGCATCTCTACCAGCCAGTCCCTGAACGAGGCCCAGATTCTCAGCCGCATGGAGCACATTTACCGCAAACGTGAGATGGATGAGTTCCGCGCCGTTCTCGCCCGAGTTCGCACTCCGGCCGAACGTGCCGCTTTCCTTGATCCATTCCGCAAAAGAATGGGCAGCCTTCCCGAGATGATGAAGGGCATCAAACAACGATTCTCCCGCTGGTATAATCTCTGCAACTCGCGCTGCGGAACCCTTTGGGAGGCTCGCTATCATTGCGTTGTCATCCAATCGCCCAACCGGGAGGGGGAGCCGCTGGGTCCGCTGGCTTCGGTTGTCGCTGCCTACATTGATCTGAATCCGGTGCGTGCCGGCCTGGCCGCGACAGCCGAGTCCCATCCATGGAGCGGATTCAGCGCCGCGTGCGGTGAAAACAAGACTGCAATTGCAGGCATTCTGCGGCTTCACGGCCTCCGCCCGGGCATGAAGCCGGCGACCGCTCTCAATTGGCAGCGGGAACTGCTCAACCGTGAAAGGGAAAAGATGTCGGCGCGGGGGGTGCTTCCTTTACCAACTGGAGGCGGCCAAACTCGACATCTCTCTCAGGCAAAAGCCCTCGGCGACGCCGCATTCATTCACTGCCTCGCCGGCAATACACCCTCTGGCCGGAAACGTCAGGGGCGCCCCATACGGTCCCGATCAGGCCGATCATCAGATCCAATCTGCGCTTACGGCTGGCAGCAGCGGACGGCAGACTCTGGCTGAACGGTTGCTGGTAGTGATTCTACACGCCATTCCTGTTCAGCCATACCAGGCGTCTACCATATCCAGGGCTTTTCGCCCCGGCATCACTCCAAGCTCGAACTGATTCATCACATAGGCAAAGGCAAACCTATGCTCCGCATCGCAGAAAGCATGGCTCCCGCCTGCTCCTGGATGCCCGTAAGCACGAAACGACGGGCCAAAGTGCGAGCGGACCTTCCGCCCGTCGGCATCGACAGGGTCCTTCATGCATCCACATGAGAATGATGTGAAAGTTTGAAGCACTAGATCAAAGCCATTCACATGGGCCGTCTCGAGCCAGGCACCAATCCGTGGCTCGCCCAATTCGCCAGTGGCAAGAAGCCCGTAAAAGCGCCCAAGTCCCCTCGCGGATGCCATGGCCCCAAAGCCCGGAAATCCAACACGCCGGGATTCGGGTTTGTTCATCTCGCTAATCGCATGCATACCCACTGGCGAGGAGAAAGCACGCATCGTGGCACTGCCACTCCGCCCCAGCTCGTGATAGAAGCCCTGCTCATCGGGGCGTGGTCCTACCTTTGACGCGCGGATCCTCGCCACACGCACGTCTTCGGTATCCGGCAAACCAAACCAAACATCCAGTTCGTTCGGCACGGCCACCGCGACGCGCCAATACTCCCCAAAATCGGCCGCGCCAGACGCCTTGCGCACCAACTCATCACAGATCCAGCCGAATGTGCGAGGATGATAACCATGGGAGGGCGGAGTCCACAAGGGGGTCTGCCTCTCCAAAGCGGCAATGACCTCCGCATAATTGTCAACACGCGCAGGCGCATCCAGCGCAGCCAATCCCGCTTGATGGGACATCAACTCTCCCAACTTCGTGCCACCCAGGCGAAGGGCGGGCCAGATTGTGCGCACTTCGTCCTCTGGCCCGAGCCCCCCTGAATGTAATGCATGCCACACCGCGAAAGCTGCCGGTCCTTTGCCTGCGGAATAAACCGGGACCAGGGTATCATCCCTCCATGCGGTGCCGTTCGGATCGTCGGCCCAACCTCCCGATTGCAAAAGCAGTTCCCTGCCATCAAGCCACAAACACAAGGACGCGCCCAGCTCCCCCCGCTTCTGGAAATTCTCCCCCCACACATTCAGCACTCGATCCAGCCTCTGTTCCACATTTCTCACAGGCTCACCTCCTTCAAATCCGGATCCTCCCTGGCCGCCCCGGCAAGAGAAGGGTCGAGCCGGATCGCCTCCCGGATGCAGGACACCGCCTGCCCGTGATCCCCAAGGACCGCGTGATAACAACCGAGGTTGTAGTGATACAACGGTCTCCCGAGAAGCTGGGGCGGACCGG
Organism: Verrucomicrobiales bacterium; assembly: GCA_007125835.1. Taxonomy (GTDB): domain Bacteria; phylum Verrucomicrobiota; class Verrucomicrobiia; order Verrucomicrobiales; family SLCJ01; genus SLCJ01. The sequence goes on from SLCJ01000280.1 coordinate 10,707, forward strand.
AACGCAGCAAATCAAGAGCCGACTCCGTTTGGCCCATCTCGTGCAGACAGTAGGCCCCGTGCATGTAAGCGCCGACATGCGAAGGATCCACCACCTGCAAGGCCCGTGCCACCGACTCCCCCAATTCCCAGTTCTCGGAGGCCACCGCGATCTCCAAAACCACCTCCAGATAGGCGGCCCGTGACCGGCGGTCGGGCAGCGCATCCACATCAATCCCCTCCACCTCCACCAAGGCGTCCTCATGCATTCCGAGAACCAAGTAGCCCTGGGCAGCCTCAATCCGCCGGGCATGAGTATTCATCTCTTTGTTCTGATCGTCTTGCATCACGGGGGGAACCAAGCCCTAGTGTCGCAGGTTTACGAAATCAATCAAGCACATGGCTCCCGTTCTCATACTTTGCGCGGGGTTGGGCACCCGCCTGCGCCCCCTGACACAGAGCATCCCAAAACCCCTGGTTCCGCTGGCGCACAGGCCGATCCTGCACCACATGCTGGACCACTTATGCCAACTCGAACCATCCCGCTTCTTTATCAACACCCACCATCTCCCGGACCGAATCGAAGCCGCAATTCCGGCGCGGCATTGGGGTGGCCGCTCCATCGAAGTACGGCACGAACCCGATCTGCTCGACACAGGGGGAACCGTTTCAAATTTCATCGACCTCCTCAATCCTGACGAGGACCTCATCGTCTGCAACGGCGACATCGTCACCAACTTCGACATCTGCTCGCTTTGGCAAGCACACAAGGCCCATGAAGCCGACGCCACGCTCTTGCTGATGCCGGACGGCCCTGTGAAGAACGTAACGATCACTTTGGATGACGGCTCAGCCGTTGGGCGGATCGCCGACCTTCGCGGGACCACCGGGGCTTCCGGAAGACGCTGCCAGTTCTCGGGCATCTCCGTGCTGAGCGCGCGTTTCCTCGCCAAGCTCCCACCGCGCGGGCATCAGTTTTCCCTTGTCGATGCCTGGCTGCAAGCCCTCTATGACGGCAGGCCACCGCATGCCCTTGTCGACGATTCCGGGGCCAGCTGGGCCGACCTTGGTGATCGCCGCAGCCTCCTGGATACCCACCAGGCCATTGCCGCTGGAACCTTTCGACTCCCGGGAACAAGCCATGCCCTCCCCCTGATCCATCCCCAGGCCAAGATCTCCGCCAAAGCCGATGTTGACGCCGAATCCTGGATCGGGCCGGGTGCGGTTGTCGAGGGCGGCGCGACGATCAGAAGATCCGTCGTTTTCGAATACGCCCGCATTCATTCCGGCGCGACCTTGGAGGATTGCGTGGCAGCGTCCAATGCTCAGATTCCGCCCGCTCTCCACAGACAACGCATCCTCGCTTAACGCCCCCCACCCCAGCCAGGGGCGCATCCAAAATAATTCCCGGCTTTTTTATTGTTACGAAGCTGGGGCTTGCGGGTGGCTCGGGGATGTGGTAGAGGGCGGGGATGGCTGAATCACCGCCAACAAGGGGCTCTGGCCCGGTAAATTTGGAACTTGTGGGGCGAACCCGGCGCCTTCTTGCGTCGGGCTCCAATCCGCAGACGACCGCTATTTTCACCAGCGTGGATCCCGAGGGCTGGCCTCATGCCGCCTGGATGGGCTCGACTGTTTCGGCGGACATGCGGCGGATCTACAGCCTGACCTCTCCCGACAGCCGCAAGGTTCGCAATATACGCGACAATGGAAGGGGCGAGTGGATGTGGGTCGACGCGAGTCGCGAAACCGTTCTGTACTTACGCGGCACCACCAGCCTCATCGAAGACGCTGCGGAATTGAAGCGGATCTGGGCTTTGTTTCCGGACAAAAGCCGCTCGTATTTTCTGTCCTACTTCAACACCACACCGGGCTACGCGGTGATTTCGACGGAGATCGAGGAGATTGAATGCCTGATGCCCCGGGAAAACCAGCGTGCCCGGTTCACCCCGGAGCAAATCCTCTGAGCATGGGGGCACCGCCCCCTGCCCGGACGATCACCAGACAAAATGCGGATGCGTCTCGCCATTAGCCTGGGCTCGAATCTACCGCCCCGCCGTCGCTGGTTGGTCCTGGGGCGTCGTGAGATTCTCGCCGTAGCAGGCCCGCAATCCGACCTGCGCCAGGGCCCCGTCTACGAAAGCGAGCCCGAAGACTGTCCTCCGGGCTCGCCGCCCTTTCTCAACACCGCCATGGAAATCGATGTTACCGGGCACGATCCCCCGGGATTTCTCCGGATTTGCCAGGAGATTGAAAAGCGTCTCGGCCGGCCGGAAAAACATCTCCGCACGGAGAACGCGCCGCGCACCCTCGACATCGACCTTCTCTACATTGTTGGCTCCTCGTATGAGAGCGGCGACCTCACCATCCCCCACCCGCGTCTCGCCGCCCGCTCCTTTGTCCTCCAACCTCTGGCGGCGATCGCCCCGGACAGGCGCATCCGTCCGCATGGCCCGACGATCGCATCGCTTCTGGCCGCGCTTCCGCCCGACACCAACCGTCTCCGTGATGTCACGGATCAGGTTGCGTGGGATGCCCCCGTGGCCTAATCTCCCGCCGACAGAATCCTGATGCAAACACCTCACGTCCATCCTTCCAGCCACCCTGAGCGCGCCCGCGCCCTGCGCCGGTGCAAAGGGGGTGGGCCCTTGTGTGCGCTCACTGCCTATGACTACCCGACCGCTCGCCTGCTCGACGAAGCGGGCACGGACATCATACTGGTGGGCGATTCTCTTGGCATGGTCGTGTTAGGTTATCCGGACACGACCCATGTCACGCTCGACGACATGATCCGCCACACTTCGGCGGCCCGCCGCGGTGTGACCAATGCCTGCCTCCTTTCCGACCTGCCCTATGGCTCGTGCGACGCGCCGAAGCAAGCGCTGGCCTTTGCCCGGGCTCTTGTGGCCGCTGGGGCCGACGGCGTGAAGATCGAAGGCGGAAGGGAAATCCTGCCTCAAATCGAGAGCATTCTGGAAGCGAACATCCCGCTCATTGGACACATCGGCATGCTGCCGCAGCAGGTGGTCGCCGAAGGCGGCTATCGCAAAAAGGGGAAAACGCCGGAGGGCGCACTTAGTCTTATCGATGATGCCGCCGCCCTCGACCAGGCTGGCGTGGCTGCTATCGTGCTCGAATCGGTCGCCGAAGAGACTGCGGCTGCCATCACTGCGAGGGTCTCTTGCCCGACAATCGGCATAGGCTCCGGGCAGGCCACCGACGGTCAGATCCGCGTCATCCACGACCTGATTGGTGCTTTTCCTTGGTTTCGCCCGCCCTTCGCCGAACAGTTTCACGACACCTCCTCGCTGGTCCGTGACGCGGCCGTCCGCTTCCGGGCCACCCTCACCCCACACCCAGCCCCACACCCAGCCCCTCAGCCATGACCTCGCCCGACCTCCTTCTCAAGGCATACTGCACCATGCTCCTCGCCCGTAGACTGGAGGAGAAAATCACCGCCATATACCGCGCCGGTGGAATTGCCGGTGGCGTGTATGTTGGACGTGGGCAGGAGGCCCTCTCCGCCGCCCTTGGGCATTCGCTACGTCGGGGCGTGGATATATTCGCACCCCTGATCCGCGATCAGGCGGGGCGCCTGGCTTTCGGGGAAGACCCCGCCGAAGGTCCCCGAACCTATCTTGGCCGTGCCACTGGACCGATGCGCGGGCGCGACGGCAACGTCCACAGAGGTCGCCCCTCGGAAGGGATGCCTGCCATGATCTCCCACCTCGGCACCATGACATCGGTGGTCTGCGGCATGCTGCTGGCGCGCCGCATGCAGGGCCGCGAAACCGGGGTCGGAGCCACCAGTCTCGGCGATGGAGCAACTTCCACAGGCGCTTTCCACGAGGGGCTCAACCTCGCCGCCGTCGAAAAACTTCCGCTGGTCATGGTCGTAGCAAACAATCAATACGCTTACTCTACGCCGACATCCCGCCAGTTCGTATGCGCCGATCTGGTCGACAAGGCGGTCGGCTACGGAATCCAGGGACACACCTGCCCTGGCAACGACCTCTCCGAATGCCTGAACACCATTGGCAAAGCCGTGGCCGACGCGCGCGGCGGCGGCGGGCCGCAGCTCATTGTCGCCCCCTTCCTCCGCCTCAGCGGACACGGCGAACACGACGACGCCTTTTACGTGGATCCCGCCCTGCGCGAAGGCCCGCTCGGGCGCGACTGCGTGGACATCGCGCGCGAGCAAGTGCTTGCCTCCGGGGCCGCCGACGAAGAAACCCTTGCCACCATGGCAGGGGAAATCGCGGACATCGTCGCCACCGCCACCGCCACCGCGCAGAAGGATCCCCTCCCCGACCCTTATGCCGAAACCTGGCAAGCCCTGAAGACATCCTGCCCGGCCTGAACAACCCGGTCTTCCCTCCGCCCCCCCTCTCCTCCTTCCATCCATTTTTCTCCTTCACCCATGTCTGAGATCAACTACATCGATGCCATCCGCAAGGCCTTGCACGACGCCATGGCCGACGACCCGGGCGTCTTCCTTTACGGCCAGGACATCGGAGCATTCGGAGGGGCGTTCAAAGCCACCAAGGGGCTTTATGAAACATTTCCCGGCCGGGTGCTCGACTGCCCCATCTCGGAGGACGCCATGTCCGGCCTTGCCCTTGGTGCCGCCATCGAAGGCATGCGCCCGGTGATCGAGATGCAGTTTGCCGACTTCTCCACCGTCGGGCTCAATCAAATCATCAACAACTGCGCCACCCACTTCTACCGCACCGGCATCCCGGCACCGGTTGTGTTCAGACTTCCCTCGGGCGGCACGCCCGGCTCGGGCCCCTTCCACTCTCAGAGTATGGAAGCCCTCTACGCCCATTATCCCGGCCTCATCGTATTCACACCCGCCACCGTCGCCGATGCCTACTCCATGCTGCGCGAGGCCATCGCCATCGACGACCCCGTCATCTTCTGCGAGCACAAACTTCTCTACCGTTGGCTCAAAGAGGACAGCATCCGCGGCGATGGCCTGCCCTGGCATCGCGCCCGCGTAGCCCGCGTTGGCAAACACGCCACCGTCGTTACCCACGCCGCGATGGTTCACGAAGCCCTGCGCGCCGCCGACCAGCTTTCCGAAGATGGCTGGGAAATTGAAGTCGTCGACCTCCGCTGCGCCAAACCCCTCGACCGCACCACCATCCTCGGCTCGCTCGCCCGCACCGGACGCCTGCTCGCTCTCGGCGAAGCCTTCCCTTTCGGTGGAGTCACAGCAGAAGTGGTCTCGATCGCAGCCACCGAGGGCTTCGAACTCCTCGACGCGCCACCCCAACGCCTTAACAGCCGCGACACCCCCATCCCTTACCAGCCTGACCTCTGGCGCGCCCACCGCCCCACCGCCGAATCCATCCAAGCCGCCCTGCGCCGCCTCCTCGCTTTCTAACCCAACCTTCACCTCTTTCTCCCCTATTCTCCCCATGCCACTCGTCCCCATAGTCATGCCCCAGCTCGGCGAATCCATCGCCGAGGGAACCGTGGTCCGTTTCCTGGTCTCGCCCGGCGAGAAAATCGCCGCCGATCAGGAAATCATCGAGGTGGAAACCCAGAAAGCCACCATGGGCATCACCGCGCTCTGTGGCGGAAAAATCGAATCCCTCACCGCCGAACTCCACGAAACCTACGCCGTCGGTGAAGTGCTCGGTCATATCGAGGCCACCGCCGAGGAAATCGCCCGCACCGGTGTGCGCGCGGTGGACCAAGCGCAAGCAACACCAGCGCCTTCTGCGCCTTCTCAGCCAGAGCCAGAGCCCGCCGCCCACGTATCCTCGGACGAAGCCAAACCCCATTTCGCCGCCACCGACGACCCGCCGCCACCGAAATCCACCACCAAAACCGGAAAACTCAAAATCTCACCAACCGTCGAAGGCCTCCCCGTGCCCGCCGCTGCCGCCGGAGCCGGCTACATCTCGCCGCGCATGCGCGCGCGCATGGCCGAACTCGGACTCAATGCCACCGACCTCGCCGCCGTAGCCGGCTCAGGCTCGGGGGGGCGCGTCACCGTCCGCGACTTCGAACGCTTCCTCGAGGATTTGGATCACAAGAAAACCACACCCGCTTCATCGATGCGCGTGGCTGTGGCCGACTCGATGCGCCGCTCCTGGGCGCGCCCGCTCGCCATCGTTGCCGTCCCTCTCGACCTCGACCGCGTGCTGGCGCACCGCGCCGCGCAAACCGCCCCGAAACCAGGGCCCGCCCTCTATGCGATCCGCGCCCTCGGTCTGGCCCTGGCCGAAAAACCAGCCCTCGGCGGACGCCTCGTCGGGCGGCGCATCGTCCACCCAGACAACCTCCACGTGGGATTCGCCGTCGAGGCGGAAGACGGCGTCCTCGTCCCCGTGCTCCGAGATGTGGACAAACGCCCACTGGCCGAACTGGTCGGCGAATACATCACCTTAATTGAAAAGGCCCGCGCCCGCAGGCTCTCCCCCGACGAGACACTGCCCGGCGTGGCCACAGTCACCAATTTCGGCTCCTTCGGCGTCGTCTGGGCCAGCCCCATCCCACTCCCCGAGCAAAACCTCCTACTCGGCCTCGGAGCCGCCTCCACACGCCCCGCATGGTCGGAGGAAAAACAAACGTTCGTCCCAGTCAAACAGGCGCAGCTCACCCTTTCGTTCGACCACAGGGTGCTCGATGGCGGAGCCGCAGGCCGCCTCCTCGGGCACGTGGCCGAGCTGCTCCAATCCCCGGAAGATCTGTGATCTCCACCACCCTCCACCCAAACGCCGCCCGGCCGGCCGGCAGCCGCCACCGGCGGAAACACCGCCGCTGCTGCGTGGCAATGCCGTCCACGCTCGCCGGTTCCTTGATCGCCGCCGTCCTACTCTGCCTCGCTCCCCACCCAGCCGGTGCCGAAAGCCAGCCCAGCGACCCAGGCGAACGCCAGATCCGCCTCTATCATATCGACCAATCCCTTTCCCACACCCCCGGAGCTGAACCCCAATCCCAACCCATCGCCCCGCTCAATCTGGCCATCGCCGACCTTGGCGATTGGATCCATGTGGAGTGGCAGGAAGACGAAAAGCACGCCGCCCACCGCGAACCCCTGCACCTCGCCGTTGTCGACCGCACGGAATCCGCCGTCTCCGCAAGCGGCAGGCGCGGCAACCACATCCTCTTTCTTTGGTTCTCGGACGAACGCATCGTCTTCGACCGCCTCGATGGTGGCACGGGCCGCCTGCAACGCCACTCCGGCCCGGCCGGACGCGCGCCGCAGCCGCCTTCCAACTAAAAGATCAAAAGGTCAGGAAACTGGAGACTCAGACAACTCCCAGCTCTCGTTGGTCTTCGCAAAATACCCGATCGCCCACTCGCTCGGGAACAAAACCACCAGCGAGCCGTTCTCGTCGCGTGCCAGCGTCGTTCCACCGGGTATCTCAGGCAGGGCCTCCGGATCTCTCTCGCCGTCGCGGCGCAGCCACCGCGCCATCGTCCACGGCGCTGTTTCGAGGCGGCACTCCGCGCCATACTCGAACTCCAAACGATGTTTGAGCACCTCGAACTGAAGCGGTCCCACCGCACCCAGCAAAGCAATCTTCTGCAATGCCCCCACCGGCTCAAACGACTGTGCCACCCCTTCCTTGAGAAGCTGCTCGAGCCCGCTGCGGAAACGCTTCGCCTTTGCCGTGCTCGGATTGTGCAGCCAGGCGAAGCACTCGGGCGAAAAGCGGGGAATTTCCTGGAATTCGATCCCCGGGTCCGTCGTCAGGGTATCCCCGATCCGCAAATCATGATTGCCAACCAATCCCACCACATCGCCCGCCCAAGCGCTGTCCACCGTCTCCCGGTCGCGCGCGAAAAGCCGCTGCGAATTGGAAAGCCGGATGCCGCGCCCCGTGCGCGGATGATGCACCAGCATATCTCGCTCGAACGCGCCGGAAACCACACGGATGAAAGCCACGCGGTCGCGGTGCTTGGGATTCATGTTGGCCTGCACCTTGAACACAAACCCGGAAAACGCCTCCGACTCCGGCCGCACCTCGCCCCCGTTCGAGCGCCGCGGCATCGGCGCAGGTGCCATCTCCAGAAACCCATCCAGCAGCATGCGCACCCCGAAATTGTTCATCGCACTGCCAAAGAAAACCGGAGTCAATTCGCCACCCAGCACCTGCTCCCTTTCAAAATCCGCTCCGGCCCCGTCCAACAAATCAATCTCCTCGCGGAACGCGTCATACCCCGGACCCGAGAGCTTCTCCTTCACCAGCGGGTCGTCCACCCCCGAGACCTGCTCCGCTGCGCGATATGCGCCGCGCGGGGTTTTCTCGAAAAGATGCACCTCCGACTTCCTGCGGTCATACACGCCGCGGAAATCCCGCCCGCTCCCCAGCGGCCAATTCACCGGCACCGACGCAATCCCCAACACGCTCTCCAACTCATCGAGCAACTCCAGCGGCGGACGCGACGGGCGGTCCAACTTGTTCATGAAAGTGAAAATCGGCACACCCCGGCGACGGCACACCTCGAACAGCTTGCGCGTCTGACTCTCAATCCCCTTCGCCGCATCCACCACCATCACCGCCGCATCCACCGCAGTGAGCACACGATAGGTGTCCTCCGAGAAATCGCGGTGACCCGGCGTATCCAACAGGTTCACCACATGCCCGTTGTAATCGAATTGCAGCACCGTCGAAGTCACGGAAATCCCCCGCTGCTTCTCCAATTCCATCCAGTCGCTCGTCGCCGCCCGTTGGTTCCGCCGCGCCGTCACACTCCCTGCAAGCTGGAGCGCCCCTCCATACAGGAGAAACTTCTCCGTCAGCGTGGTTTTGCCGGCGTCGGGGTGGGAAATAATGGCGAACGTACGCCGCTGCTGGATCGGATGAGACTGGTGCATCGGAAAAAAGGAAACCGGCCGGCCTCCATAAGACCGGGCGGAAAATAAGACCCGGCAAATCCGGCGCGTAAAATACCGCCGAATCACCCGCCGCGCAACCCCCGCGCTCTCTCTAAATTTTGCCTGCCAATATTTACTTGAAGATCACAAACACAATCAGATTTCCCCACTGGCCCTGCGCGCCTTGGAAAATAATGCCCCATTCGCACGCACGGATCCCATCCCGGCATCCCGAAAATCCCACATTCAGGGTCGGCCGGCACGTCAAAATCTTGACCAGCCCGTCGCTGATCATTCCAAAAAACGAAGCAACTCCTGAACTTTGCACCCGGCACTACACCTCGGCAGGCCGCCGCCGCCCGGCTCCCCAAAACCACTGCTGACCCGCAGCCCTCGCCGCCGCCGCCAGGCTCGCCGCGCTCCCAGCCAATCGCCAGTAAAGCCGTCCATACCCACTCATCACCCGCTCCCATTCCTCCACCTCCACACGCATCCCTTCCAGCACAGGCAAAGCCTCAGCCCCCAACGCCCCCTTCTTATCCCCCCGCACACACCGCC
>SLCJ01000154.1 GCA_007125835.1 Verrucomicrobiales bacterium
ATCGGCGCATCATCCGGCACCACCAGTCCGCGCACATTGAGCGCATGCGGACAAATCGGCGTGACCAATAAAACGCGCGCCTCGGGTGCCACGATTGGCCCGCCGGCGGCCAGGGAATAGGCGGTGGATCCGGTGGGCGAGGAAACGATCAGCCCGTCGGCATGGTAGCGGTTCATCACATCTCCTTCGCGCAGCGCCTCGACATGGATCATACGCGCCACATTGCGCCGACTCACGGTGATCTCATTCAATGCCTCCAAGCGCTGAACCTTTCCGTCCCGGCGGCGGCGCACCACCGCCGCCAGCAAACGCCGCTCACACACTCTGAACCGCCGTCCCACAATCCGCTCCGCCGTCTCCCCGGGATCGGTCGCCGCCGAGAACGTGAGAAACCCCAACCTCCCCGAATTCACACCCAGAAAGGGACAGCGCGCTTCGCGATAGCGATGCACCGCGCGCAGCACGCTGCCATCTCCACCCACCACCACAAGCATCCCCGCCCAAGCCTCCAACTCGCCGGTGGATGCCGCAGCCCGGCCCCAGCGACCGCCCGCATGCCGCCCGGCCTCGCCGTCAAAACAGACATGCGCGCCGCGGGCCGCCAGCTCATCACCCAGGCGCGACAAAAACCCCGCCTTCGGCGGGCGGAGCGGATTGGCAGTTATGGCAATGCGATCCATGCGAAATACTCTTGGTTGCCATCGCTCCCTGCAATCGGGCTGGCAACCACATTATGCCATAAGTTGCCCGATTCACGGACAAAAACACGAATTTTTTCAACTGCCCGCTGCCGTGCCTCATCGCACGCCACAATGCCACCACGCCCCACCTCGTCGCGCGTCAGCTCGAACTGGGGTTTGATGAGCACCACAAGTTCTCCGCCGGGGCGCATCACGCCGAACACCGCCGGCAGGACCTTCGTCAGCGAGATGAAGGAAAGGTCGGCCACTGCGAGGTCCACAGGTTCACCCACATCCTCCGGGCGAAGGTTTCTCGCGTTGAATTTCTCTCGTGCCACCACACGCGCATCCGAGCGGATCTTCCAGGCCAGTTGATTGGTGCCCACATCAAAGCAATACACCCGAGCCGCGCCGCGCTGCAGCAGGCAGTCGGTGAATCCCCCGGTCGAAGCCCCCACATCCATGCACACCCTCCCGGCCACATCCATTCCAAAAGCATCGAGCGCCCCGGCCAGCTTCACTCCACCGCGCCCGACATACGGACACTTCTCGCGCACCCTAAGCTCGGCATCCGCCGCCACCTTTCGCCCCGGCTTGTCCACCACGTGCCCGCCGACAAACACCTCCCCCGCAAGAATCAAGCGCCGCGCCTGCTCACGCGTCTCCGTCAATCCCTTCTCCACCAGCAGCATGTCGAGTCTGGTCATTCCACCGCGCCTGCAAGAAAGGGATTGCCGCGGCGCTCCGCACCCACACTGGTCTCGCCACCATGGCCTGACAACACTTTGGTTTCGTCATCGAGGGACAACAGATGATGCCGGATCCCGGCCTCCAGAAGTGGCCAGGATCCCCCGGGGAGATCCGTTCGGCCGACACTGCCGGCAAATAGCGTGTCGCCGGCAAACACCACCCCATCCCCGGGCAGGTGAAAGACCAGGCTGTCCGGCGAGTGCCCCGGCACATGCCTCACCGCCATCTTCATGCCACACACCTCCGCCGTCTCGCCGTCGACAAGAAGCCGGTCCACCCCATATTCCACCAGTTCAAGATCCATTCCCATATCCCGCACCCGAGAAGCTAGTGTGAGGTCCGGACTGTAAGGCGAATGCGCCCACACCGGACAGCCCGCCCACTCCACCACCGCCGCCGCATCCATCACATGATCATAATGCTGGTGCGTGAGACACAAGACCTGCGGCCGGACACCTGCCTGGCGCAGCCACGCCGCCGCCCCTTCCGGCGCATCAATCAGAACCGCTCCCTCCGGGCCTTCTACACAATACCCGTTGGTGGCGGCAAAACCTCCCGTGAACCTGGCAATCGATTTGATCATCTGACGACAACCATGCCACCTGCGGCGCAACACCGCCACCGCCAATCACCCTACTCCCGCAATGCCACCCGGAAGCGGTCGGGGAATCACTGCGGATGGTGCGGCCCGGCACGCCTCCAAGTCCAAGGGCCGGCGGAGCCGACGGAAGGAAATCAAAACCATCAGCGATGCACCTGGCGGAACGCCCCCGGCGTGTGACCAAACTCCCGCTTGAAGAAAACCATGAACGGACGGGGGTCATCAAAACCCACCGACCTCGCCACCTTAGAAACCGGGAGACTGGTGGTGAGCAACAGCTCGCGAGCCCGTTCCGCCCGCAGCCGCCGAATCTCCTGGGCCGGTGACATCCCGGTCAATTCCCGATAGCGCTTCTCCAAAGTCGGCCGACTCATGTCCAGATGGCTGAGAATCTCCTCCACCGTAATCCCCTCGCACGCACGCTGCCGAATCATCTGCCGGACCCGCTCGATGCTCTGGTCCAGCGGATCGTCCCCCAGAGTCGAAGCGCGGGCGTGCACACCGGTCACGGCCACGCGCACCGCATGCTTGCGCAACACGCGCCCCTCCAGCAATCCCTCCAGCATTGCCATGCCCCGGCGCCCGATCTCAAGCCGGTCGCAGGCCATCGCGCTGATCGCGGGATCCGAAAAATGAACGCGCCGGGAATCCAGGCCAGACAGAATCAGCGCCTCGCCCGGCACCCGCAGCCCCAGCTCGCCGCACGCGTTCTTCAAGAACACGGCCGCATCGTCGGTCATCGTCAACACGCCGAAGGGGCGAGGCATTGATTCCAGAGCGCGCCGCACCTCAGGGTGCTCGCCCAAGCCCTGCTCGAGGTGGTTTGTCTCCCAACCCCGGCCACTCAGGAAAACAGAAGCCACCTTGCGGATGCCGAAGAATTCCGCCTTCCGGCGCAATAGCTTCGCCACCCGCACACTGTCGGACTGCCCCTCCACACCCACAAAAAGAAGGCTGCCACACGAGATTTTGGCGAAGTGATTGAGTGCCTGGCCGGAGAACGACAACAGATCAAAACAACTTGAAGGGAGGGCGGCTCCCGCCCATTCGGTACCCAAAGTCACCACTGGCAGACCTGTTGTCCGCACCGACTCCGCGCGCGGATCGCCCTCGTCCAAGGCGAGAATCGCCCCGTCTGGCCGCCAATGCGCCGGAAACACCAACTCGCGCTCACCGCGCGACACCGGAAAATCGCGGAATTCGCAGCGCTGCCGCACCTCGGAATGGCTGAACACCCCCTCCAGCATCCGCAGCGAACACTCCGACCACTCGCGGTAAATCAGGGCTACTTTCTTTTTCATAATTTAGGTCTGCTTGGGGTGGGGCTACCTCCAGAACGTCTGTCGGCATGCGGATGGCTTTACTCAAAAATCAAATAAATACCATCACATTGTAAGATTTCCCATCTTCTAGGCAAGCACAATACCGCATTTCAGGTAATTTTACCACAAAAATTTCTTGACGTCCGTAAAGTGCAGCCCGTCGGCACCTTGTAGCGGACATGCCGCCAGGATGGCCGGTTTCCCGGACCTTCAGGGGAGCAGGAATTCCACTTTTCGGTCACGCGAATGAAGTCCGACAGTCGCCGCAGAGGATGCATTGTAGCGCGGGTCCAATTAGGGCTGCGATAAGCTTGCTCTCGGGGAGGTAGGTGCAGGTGCAGGAGGGGCATCAATCCAACAGGCTGCGTGCCGGACGCCGTGCCGGATCCCACCGTTCCACGGCAATCACCGGGTGAAAAACACGCCCGTCGGGCTCGTAGCGCAGCACGCCGCGCACCCGCACCCAATCTCCCGGGGTGAGGTCGGGAGCCGGTCCGTCGAACTCAGCGGCGAATCCCAGTGCCCGCGCGTCCGCCGCGCAGCAGGTGATCACCTTCTCAAAAAGCCGCAGCCGCCTGCCGTCCGGATTGCGCTGCCGCTCTTCCTTGACCTGCGCCACCACCTCCACCTCCAGCCCGCCGAAAAGTTCGCGCACCGCCGCATCCGCGCCGGAAAAGAAAATTTCCTCCACGGGAATCCGGTAAGCGCCCCCCGAGGTGGTCTCGTAACGCTGGTCAAGCGGCTCGCCGAGGATCCAGCGCGTGTAAATAGCCACCTCCGGAGCCCCGCTCTCCGCCACCGGCGCACTCATCGCCTTGCGCTGGATTGCATCGCTCGAATAGCCATCGACAGTGAACCACGCTCCGATCAGCGCGGGTATGAGCACCACCCCCAGAGGCGCCCACCAGGGCATGGGCATGTCCACCGCCCGCACCACCGCACCACGCACCCTGACCCGCGCCATCAACAGGTGGAACAAACCGAGCAAGACCGAGGCCGTGGCCCCCACCAGGGTGTAATTGCGGAAATTGTCCCGCAGGTAGTGAACCACCCGGCCACTGCCATGGAAATAGAGGATCAGCAGGCCCACCGCCACCAGCACAAGCCCCTCCACCATCCGCTGGCGGGATGCCGCCGCGTCTGGCACCGCGATCGTAGCGGCCGATTGCTCTGGAATATCACTTTTCATGAGCCTGTGAGTCGAAAGTAAAGGGGCCACACCAGGTCGGTCCAGTTCCACGTGATCATCCAGACGACGACAAACATCGACGCCCCGAGAACAGCGATGAACCATCGCTGGAAAAACGTGAGATATAAAAACACCAGCTTGAAGTCAAACATCGGCCCGTACACCAAAAACGCCAGTCGTGGCCCATAAGGGAAATTAAACTGCGCGATGATCAGCGCGTCCGAGCTACTGCACAGGCTACTCACGAACGAAAAGATCATCAGAACCGGAGTCGCCCAGAAGGGCCGCTCGGACAAACGCTCCACCTGCGAATACAGAATGCTCTCCTTGAAAATCGTCGCCAGCATCGCTCCCGCCGCGAAATACACCAGCACGTCGAGAAAATCGCGAGTGCTCGTGCGCGCCGCCGCCACCAGGCGCCCGCCCTCGCTGGGTGTCAGTCCGCTGCGCTTGGCGGGGGAAGAAGCCGTCGCGCCGTCTTCCTTCCCACGCCCGCCGAAGAACGCCTGCCCCGATTGCTCCAGAATCGACCGCATCACCCGCGGATTCAAGTAATGGCGGACCGGCACCTTCAGCAGAACCAGGCCCACCAGAGACGCCAGCACCACCGTCAGCCCGAACCTCGATCCCACCATGAACCAAGGATCCGGCCGGTAGAACGCCTGGTAGGTGTTGAAGATCGAAACCGGATTCACCACCGGCGAAGCCAGGATATAGGTCACCGCACAGGCCACCGGAAACCCCTTGAGCACCAGCCGCCGCATCACCGGCACCGCCGTGCACTCGCACATCGGAATCACCAGGCCAAGCAGAGCCGAGGTGATCACTGCCAGCACGCGGTTGCGCGGCAGGAGGTTCTCGATCGTTCGCCCCGGGAGGTAGACGTCGATCCAACCCGAAAGCATCGTGCCAATCAGCAGGAACGGCACCCCTTCAAAGAGGATGCTCAGAAAGGTGAATGCAAAATCCTGGGGGTGATACGCCATGGGTTGTCCGGCAGCGACGCAAAAGCCCAAAGATCGCCCCACCTCATCACGTCGCAAGCACGGAACGCCGCCTTGCACCGGCGATTGCCGCCCAAACCTCCCATTTCACTCTCCATTCGTTCGTTTTTGCACCGCAAGACGCAAAAGAACGCTTGCATTTCTCCCCCGCTTTGATAAGAAAGGCGGAGCACACCAACCCGATCACGCCATGGCCGAAGAAAAATCCACTGGTCTGCCCATGACCTCGAAATGGGATCCCGGAAAAATCCAACGCGAGGAAGATGCTCTCATCGAACTCGAAAAGAAGCCACTAAGCAAACGAATCAAGGGCTATTACCAACTCACGGGCCCGGCGTGGATGCAGAGCGCCATGACCCTCGGTGCTGGCTCCGCCGCCGCCTCGGTCATTGCCGGAGCTTTCTACGGCTACGAGCTGCTCTGGGTCCAGCCCATCGCCATTGTCCTCGGCATCTTCATGATGTCCGCCCTCGGCAACATCACCCTCACCAAGCGCGAACGCGCCTACGAGGTGGTCAAACGCGAGATTCACTTTTCCGTCGCCTTCCTATGGGCGCTGGCCACCGTCGTCGCCACGATCATCTGGCACTTTGGACAATACGCCCTGCTCGGCGGGGCCGTCTGGGATTTGGCCAATGTCGTCGGCATTGAAAACACCAGCGAGGATTCGCGCGTGGTTGAAACCATCGTCCGCTTCGCCGGCGG
>SLCJ01000256.1 GCA_007125835.1 Verrucomicrobiales bacterium
CCCGCGATGAAAAAGCCGCCCTCAGCCACCGCGCCCGCGCCACCGCACTGTTTCTGGCCGCCCTTGAGGCGGATCCGGGGATGGTGTGAGTTTTATATGTGTGGAAAATCGCTCGGGCGGACTGAAGTCCGCGGTCCGGGTGGGGGCAGCGTCAGCTTCCATCTGATTTTTCCAACTCTTTCAATTCTTGTCGAGAATGCGGGATAAAGATATCAGATCCCAGCGAGCGCCAGGCGGGCTTTGGTCAGGCGCTCGCGCCATTTCCACAGAAAGCCGGCCTCGCGGGCCAGGGCTTCGAGTTTGGCGGCGTCCTTGCCGCCATCGGCATCCCACTGTTTGGCCCGTTCTTCGATCTGTTCGCATACCCGGCTCACGCGCCCGAGCACTTCCTCCAGGCGCTCGTCCATGGCCACGGCCTCGCGCCCGGCCACGGCTTTGGCCAGCGCGGTGGTGCGCTCACCTTGCCGCCGCCGCCAATCCTCGACGGACTCCATCACTTCTGCCGCGGCGGCGAAGAGGTTCCCTAGTTCCTCGGACATGACCTGAGGGCCGCTGCTAGATGGGCCACCGCCGGACGACGCCCCCCGTGCCAGCAGGCGCAAGCGTGCAGGGGGGGACGACAGCACAGCCGCCGCCTCGGAAAACACGCCGAAATCCGTGTTGGCATCATTTTCGCCGGAACGCGCATTGCCAATAGCTTGGTCAGGATGGCACTCGGCGGCGCGTCGTCGGAGTGCGGCGCGCACTTCCTCCGCATCGATCCAGGCGCGTCGGGGCAGTCCGAGCAGGGCAAACGCATCGGATTCAGCGGACATGGTCATCAGGCGGCAAAGCTTTCACCGCAGGAGCAGGTGACCATGGCATTGGGATTGGACACTTTAAAGCCCGCCCCTTGCAGGTCGTCGTGGTAGTCCAATTCCGAGCCCGCCACAAAAAGCGCGCTTTTTGGGTCGATCACCACGCGCACCCCGTTGCTCGCGACCAGGATATCGCGGTCGCGCGGGCCATCGACCAGGTCCATGTGGTATTGAAGGCCGGAGCACCCGCCGCCGATCACCGCGACTCGCAGGCATCCCGTGGCCGCTCTGCCCTGCTTCTCCAGCAGGGAGGAAAGGTGCTCTGTCGCACCATCGAGAATGCGAATGAGCTTTTCGTTGCCTTCCTTGTAGTTCACGCCCGGATATTCCACGGATGTCTCGGTTTTCATATCTGGAAAAGAGGGGAGGGAAGTTTTTATGTTTGGGAGCGGGTGAGTGGTTTGGCAGTTTGGCGGGGTGTAGCAACTTAGTGCCCGAGTGCCTGCTGCACGCGCCTGATGGGCTTCCCATTACGTCCGACGGCGCGGCGCGGAAGTCAACGAAGATCGACGTCCTCAATGTCTTGCAGCATGGCCAGAATCGATTTCACCTCGGTGCCTACCTGGTCTGCCTCCAGCGGCGGCGGCTCGAAAGATTGGAAATCGGCTGACTCCACATGCTCGGGATCGAGTTCGTCGAGAAAACGGCTCGGCTGGCAACCCACCTGTTGCCCCCATTTGTTGCGAGTGATGCAAACCGTGAGAATCAGTCGCTTCATCGCCCGGGTCAAGCCGACGTAAAACAAGCGCCGCTCCTCATCCAACGAACCATCCTCCAACGCGCGCTTGTGCGGAATGAACCCCTCCTCCACTCCAGACACATAGACCACGGGAAATTCCAATCCCTTCGCGGCATGCATCGTGATCAGGCTCACGCCTTTTTTCTTTTCCAGGTCGTCGTCGTTATCGCGATCCCCGTTCAGCGCCACGCTGTCGAGAAACCCGCGCAACCCGGCCTTGGGGTGCGTTTCCAAATGGCGATCGAGGTCGCCGAGAAAGGACTCGACGGCTTCCTCCCGCGAGTTCGCCTCCTCGGGCGTCTTGCACGACCGGCGGATGAAATCGGAAAATTCAATCCGCTCCAATAGCCCGCGGATCGCCGCAGCCGCATTCTCCCTCGACGCCTCGGTGAACTCGACGATCATCTCGACAAAGGCCGCCACCGCATTCGTCGCCCGCGCCGACACCCGATCTCCCAACCCGCCGGTGCATAGAATCCGCCAGACGCTGCACTCGCGCTCGCGACTGACCGCAATGGCTTCCTCTGCCGTCTTGGTGCTGATTCCGCGCGGGGGTGTGTTGAGCACACGCAGCAGGTGGATGTCATCGTCGGGGTTTTCCATCAGGGTGAGGTAGGCCAGCACATCCTTGATTTCCCGGCGGTCGAAAAAGCTCTGGCCGCCAATCATCCGATACGGGATGCGCCGCTCGCGAAGCTCTTCCTCAAACAAGCGGGACTGCCGGTTGGTGCGGAACAACACCGCAAACGACTCCCACTTCATGCCCTCGCCATAGTGGCCCGCCTCGATACCGCTGATCACGAACCGGGCCTCCTCGCGGTCGTCGGGAAGTAGCACCACCCGCACTTTTTCCTCACCGCTGTTGCGGCTCCACAGCCGCTTCTCGCGCCGCCCTGTATTGTGGCGGATCAGGCTGTTGGCCGTCTGTAGGATGGGCATCGTGCTGCGATAGTTCTCCTCCAGCTTGATCACCTTCGGATCGGGGAAAAATCTTTCAAACCGCAGGATGTTGGTGATCTCCGCTCCGCGCCACCCATAGATGCTCTGGTCGTCGTCGCCCACGACACACACGTTGTGCTCGGTGCCGCAGAGCCGTCGCAGCAGGTCCATCTGCAGGCGGTTGGTGTCTTGAAACTCATCCACCATAATGTAACGGAACCTTTCACCCCAGTAGGAAGCCGTCTCGGAATGCTTCTCCAGCAAGCGGCTGCCGAGCACCAGCAGGTCGTCGAAATCCACAGCGTTCAGAGCGCGCTTTTCGCGCTCGTATTCCTCCCACACCATGTGGAGAAAGGGGTCTTCTTCGGCGGTGGGCCCCACGCCCCGGTTTTTAAGCGAGGAAATGGCGGCAATCACCACCCCGGGCTCGATCTTCAAATCGCGTCCGCCGCGCCGCACCAGAATCCGCCGGATCAGCCCCGTCTGCTCGCTGCCGGTGTAAATCGTGAAATTCGACTTGTATCCCAGCTTGGTGATGTCGCGACGCAACAGCCGCACGCACAGCGAGTGAAACGTGCACAAGGTCAGCTTCGAGGCCGCACCGCGCGCCACCATGCCGCGCACACGCTCCTTCATTTCATTGGCCGCCTTGTTGGTGAAAGTCACGGCCAGAATCGAGCCAGGTGCGATGCCCGAGGACACCATGTGGGCAATCCGGGCGGTGATCGTCCGCGTTTTCCCCGTGCCGGCACCCGCCAGAATCAGGACAGGCCCTTGGTGGGTCGACGCCGCCTCGCGCTGCGGGCCATTCAACTTGGACAGATCAAATCCTTTCGCCATGGAGGCGGGCAACATGGCGGGATGCCGCCGCTTGGCAAGCTCCCAGTGGAGGCAGCCCGCATTTTCCCGCTGCACTTGTCTCTCGGGGGCTCTCGGCGCCTCAGTTCAACTGCACCACCTCATCGCCCTCGCGCACACCCATTTCCGTGCCCTCGACAGCCTCGCCGGCCTCGCCGCCGACAATCTCGGGATTATCCTGGACAATGATCGATCCCGGCACAATGGCCGCCGCCGCAACCGCCTCGTCCACCTCGACCACCCGCACCCTCGCCACAATTCGGTCGTCCCGCCGGATGCTGAACTCATCCCCGTCCTCGACATTCTGCCTGCTGCCGGCACCAATCACAACCAACCCATGCTCCTCAATCACATCCAAAACGGTAGTCAGCATCGGCGCATTGCGAATCCTACGCAGGCGGGCATCAATTTCCCCCTGCATACGCCGGTTTTCCTCGCTGAGCAGGTCTTTCTCCGTGCGCATTGCCTCCAATTCGGCCCGTAGTGCCTCCAATTCCGCCGCAATTTCCGGGTCCGGTCCGGCCGCCTCGTCCGGTGCCTCCGCGACTACCTCTTCCATCGGCTGCACCGTTGGCTGCACCGCGACTTCCGCTGGCTCCTCCGCCGCCGCATCGCCACGCCCCTCCAGCATGCTGCGGATCTCCTGCAGGTCGCCGGCATCCTGCCCCTGCTTGTAAACCATAAAACCGACCACGGCCAAGAGAACCAAAACCAGGGCCGAAAGCACTTTTGTTGCATTCATCGCGCAATCGATACTCCAATACGCAGCCATCCGCAAGAGCCGTGTCGCACCATCTTACTGCGGATCAAAGGGGAAAATGAGAAGGCGCTTCGTTCCATGCCATTTGCTTTCCCATCCTGGGGCGATGATGGATCGCCCCTCTTTGTGGATCAAAGGCTATTCAAAGCGGAAGAACACCTGACATCCACCGAGAACCTTTGCCGGTGAGCGACAAAGATCCACAACGCGGATCAACCTGTTTCCACTCTACACAACTCAATTCCTTTTACATCCCAGGGACCTCGGGATGCTTGAGCCCAGCCGCCCGCTCAAAATCCCGGGGAACCATTTGCCTGACACCTGCGGCAAACGTATCTTAAGCCGTGAGTGAAGCCTCCCCATTTCAAGCCGCGCCGCCTGCGCAAACCACGTCGGCGTCCGTGCCGACGGCGGCCGTCCGCCGCGCGCGCCCCTCGTTGATCCAGGTTCTCCTCGTCACCCTGCCCGTGGGTACCGTCGTCCTTGGCATCTTCGCCATGTGGCTCTACTTCCAACGCGACAACTCCCTCAACCCCCTCGCCCGCCCGGGATTCTACCCCCAGGAACCCTCCATCGAAAGCCTCACCGACCGAGTGGCCAAACTATCCGGCCCCGTGATCGGCGCCCGGGGGCCCGCCGACGAAAACACCCGCCATGGCCTGCGCGCCGTCCGCGCATTCGTCGAAGGCAGCCTCGGCCCCGGCAACATGGGCTACAGCGTCAACACACAGGATTTTCAGGCTGGCGAAACATCGTTTGCCAATCTGTGGGTCGATGTAATCGGCGGTCGCAATCCCACCGAGATCATCGAGGTGCGGGTAGCTCAGGACGTGCCGCCGGGAACCTTCGCCGACCCCGCCGCGAATGTCGCCCTCGCCGCCACGCTCGAGCTGGCCCACGCTTTCGTCGGCACCGAAAGCCGTCGCACAATCCGCTTTGTCTTTCTCGCCAACGAGGCCGACCCCCTTCCCGAATCCAGGCCTGGCTCCGCCTACTTCAACACCCTGATGGATGATCGCCGCATCAAAGTGCTCACCGTGTTCAACAACAACGAGGGCGACTTCGACGCCGCACGTCTCGCCCGGCCCGACGGCACCATTGACTTCGAAGCCGCCCTCTCGCGCATCGAGGTTCTTCGCTCTGAGGTTTCGCGTCACGCCAACCGGTGAGAACGGGCTGAACAAAACAAGCTCCGCCCGGCGCTTGTCCGGCTGAAACCGCAGCGTCAACTCAGCTCCCACGCAAGCCCAGGAACAACCCCCATGAATCCAAAGATGCCACGACCCGTCACCCTTCTTCTCTGCCTGCCGCTCCTCGGCCTGACCGCCACCGCCTGCCGCGGCGAGGAAGAAACCGACCGCGCCACCCGGGCCCCCTTCCTCAATCAAATCCAAATCGACGAATCCGAGCCACTGCGCTCCGGACCCAACGCAGGCTACGCCCCCATCGTCGAAAAAGTCACACCCAGCGTCGTCAGCGTGGCCTCCGCCCGCATGCTGCGCGGCTATGCCCGCGATTTCTGGACCGGACGCGTCTACCGCCAGGAACGCTCCGAACCCCAAGGACTCGGATCAGGTGTCATTCTCACCCCAGATGGATACATCGTCACCAATCACCATGTGGTAGCCGGCGCCGACCAAATCATCGTCACCCTCAGAGACAGCCCCGTCGAACATCCCGCCCGCCTCCTCGGGGCCGACCCGGCCACCGACCTCGCCCTCCTCAAAATCGAGGCAGACGACCTGCCCGCCGCCACACTTGGCCGTAGCCAGGATCTGAAACAAGGCGACTTCGTGCTCGCCATCGGCTCTCCTTTCGGACTCGATCACACCGTCACATCCGGCATCGTCTCCGCACTCGGGCGCACCCGCCTCGGTATACTCAACCGCGGCCAAGGCTACGAAAACTTCATCCAAACCGATGCCGCCATCAACCCCGGCAACTCCGGCGGCGCGCTGATCGACAACCAAGGCCGCATCGTAGGCATCAACACTGCCATCTTCTCGCGCACCGGCGGCAGTGTGGGCATCGGCTTCGCCATTCCCTCCGAGATGGTCCTCGATGTCATACC
>SLCJ01000080.1 GCA_007125835.1 Verrucomicrobiales bacterium
AACGCCGCCTCGAGCGTCGCCCGGAAGCCTGCCTCATCGCGGATCATGTGATCGGAGGGTAGCACCGCCATCACGCCCTCCGGGTCGCGTGCCGCCACCCAACCGGCACCGAGGGCGATGGCCGGCCCTGTATCTCGCCGCTCCGGCTCGCTGAGAATATTTTCCGCAGGCAGCAGGCCGGCACAGACTTCCCTTACACCTGGCTCCTGCAGGGGATTGGTCAGCACCAACACGTTCTCCGGCGCGACCATTCCCTCGATTCGTTGCAGGGTCATTTCCAGCAGCGAGCGGCCGTCGAAAAGGGGAAGCAATTGCTTCGGGCGCGCGTCGCGGCTCAGCGGCCAGAACCGGCGGCCGCTGCCGCCGGCCAACACCAAAACAAATCGTGTTCTCTGCTGCATCGCCGACTATCCACCGGCTTTGGACATGCTTCCAGTGCGAATCCGCTTTCCTCAGGCCGCCCGCTGCCGTATTGTGCAAGCATGAAGACCGCCATTCCCAATCCTTCGAACCCCACCGCCACCAACCTCGCGCTGGCCGTCGCGCCCGCTGCCACGGGTGCCGCCGTGGGTATCCTGCTCGCCGAAACGCTCGGTCGCGAGGGACGGCGCAACACAGCCCTCGGCCTGCTCGGAATCGCCGCTCTGGCCACCATCCCCTACCTCTCCAATTACGTCGTGCAACTCGTCAACGGGCCGAACTCCCGCTGGGGCAGCCGCCGCACGCTGGCCCGAATCCGCGATGGCATCGCCGCCCCGCAGGATTACGAAGGCTACAATTTCGACGACATCGAAAACGAGGACTTGCCCCCCGTGGCACCCTGACGGGAGCGTGCTACGCCGCCGCCCCATTTCCACGGCAAGGGCTCCTTGTGACAGCTAGGCCTGCCGGAATCCCATGGATTCCACGCTTTTGAGCTTTGCCCGATGGGCGATGACACCGCGCGCCAGCGCACCGGCGCGACTGCACTTCCATGGCGTGTTGTAGATGAGAGGGAGAATGAGGGGGACGGATCGGCTTTCTCATTCTCGGATTCATCAGCGAAGCCGACGAGGACGTCGGCATTCCCGAAATCGGCAAAGTTGGCGTTACCCCCCAGGGAGAGGCTAACCTTGGTTTACTGGGGGGAGGCCAGGAAATCCCGAACCCGGCACCTTGCCCGGCGCGTATCCTCAGCACGCATGTCGTATCTGGTTTACCACCTCATTTTTAATCTCCCCGTCCTTGCTCTCCTGCTTTGGTTGAATCGGGGACGCCTCCAGGACGCCCACTGGAAATGGATCGCCGTCCTTTGCTTCGTCGCCTTTATGTTCACCACGCCTTGGGACAACTGGGCCGTTTACCAAGGCATGTGGGATTTTGACTGGGAACGGGTGATTCCGGTCACCATCGAATGGCGGGGCACGGCCTGGCGCCTGCCCCTGGAGGAATACGCCTTCTTCGTGATCATGACGATCAATGTCTGCCTGCTCGTCAACCTTTTCCTCCCGCGCCGTCCCCGAATCGTAGACACGGCCAACTGAGCAACTCGCTGCCAGACACGACATCCTTCCTCCCCATGTCCCCCTACCTCCTCCATCTCCTGGTCTGGTTTGTCCCGTTGATCCTGCTCCAATGGGCCATCGGCTGGCGAATCCTTCTCGGCAACCTGCGAGCGGTGATCGCGGGCACGTTGATCGGCGGGGTCTACTATTCGCTCACGGACGTGGTGGCCATTCTTCAGGGTATTTGGTTTTTTGGCGACGACCAGATCACGGGGTTGCATATCGGCCCTGTGCCGATTGAGGAAATCCTATTCTTTACCATCGTCTCCTGGCTGGTGGCGCAGTCGTTCATTCTGTTGTTGCCGGAGCGCTTCCGGCACGCGCCGTTCGGCTCCCAGGGCGTGACGGAAAAGTAACGGTTCCGGGCGTGCGCATCGTCGGCTGATCGGTTACGATTGTGGAGGACAGCCCAAGCCTGCCATGCCCAAAGCCAAACTACACTGCGAGTCGCTCTTTCTCTCCGACATCCATCTCGGCACGCCGGATTCGAAAGTCGACGAGGTCACCCAGCTCCTGAAAAAGATCCGCTGCCGTAAACTTTTCCTCAATGGCGACATCGTCGATGGCTGGCACCTCCGCCGCAAGGGCGTCTGGCCGGCGAATCACACGAGCTTCATCCGCCAGGTGCTCAAGATGATGGAAAAACAGGACACCGAGGTGGTCTACATCCGCGGCAATCACGACGACATCCTTGAAAAATTCCTGCCGCTGGATTTCGGACGCCTGCGCATTGTCGACGAGTGGATCCACCACACACCACAGGGCGACTACCTTGTCGTCCATGGCGACGGCTTCGATCACGTCACCACCGGCCACCGCTGGCTCGCCAAACTGGGAGCCGTCGGCTACGATTTCCTCCTCCGCTTCAACCGTCTCTACAACCGCTGGCGCGCATGGCGCGGACGCGAATACCTCTCGATGAGCAAGCGGATCAAGGCCCGGGTCAAAGGAGCCGTCGGATTCATCGGCCGCTACGAAGAGCAGCTTCAGGAACTCGCACGCCGACGCAAGTGCTGCGGCGTCATCTGCGGCCACATCCACACCCCCGAAGACCGTATGGTCGGCGACATCCACTACCTCAACAGTGGCGACTGGGTGGAATCGCTCACCGCCATCATCGAGTGGGAGGCAGGGCGCTTCGAGCTTTTCGATTACGCCCATCTCGGAGCCATGCTGTTTGAGCGGGAGACCGGCCTCGCTGCCGATGCCGCGCGCCAGCGCTTCACCGTTGTCCCGGGAAAACTCGCAGGCTAGGAAGCCGCTGCCTCCACCCCGAGGCGGCGCGCCAGTGCAGGGTAACGAGCCAACGTCCACAAGGCCAGCCCCACGCCGAGCGCATTCACCACGAGGTCCAGGACATCCTTGGCATCGAAGCCGAATCCGAAAAGCGCCTGCAAAGCCTCTGCCGCGCCACCCAGCCCGAGCACCAGCCAGGCCCCACGACGCGAGCCCAGCACGACGATAAATGCCAGCGCCAGGCCAAAGCAGAGCGCCACATGAAACAGCGGGCTGATCGGCCGCAGCTGGTAAAGAACCTCCGCCAACAATCCCCGAAGCGGCTTTTCGTCCGGAAGGTCGGAGACGCCCACCCGCCCATCTCCATCTTCGGGCACATGCACCGCCGGGCCGTCCGGCGCCGGGAACACTCCGCCCACATCCACCTCACCACCCGTGGCAAATCCCCCCGGAAGTGGCGCATAGGGGTGCCAGGGGCCGGGAAACACCCCCTTGAACGAGAGCGCCAGCAGCATCACCGCCGCCAGCGCCACACGCGTCCCTACAGCTTGCGGCACCAGCAGGCGGATCAATTGAAACATCCACGCGCCCCACAATGCCGCCAGCAGCACCCCCGCCGCTGGCACCCAAGACCGCTGAACCACCGGCAGGGTTTCCAAGCCAGTGACGACCATGCTACCTTCTGCGGCAAGGTTCTGGATGTGGAGATGCATCGCACCCCGCTCGCGCTGCCACCGCATCACGCCGGTCGATACCCGCTCCGGGTCGTCGCCTTTGCGTAGCCCGGCAAAACCAACGACACCCGGCAGCGGACGGCCTACCTCGTCATGCCACATGGCCACCACCCGGGGCGACTGCCATTTTTCCTCTCCGCGCGCTACATCCTTGCCCAGCGCCGCCACCCGGAACCAGAGATGGCCTGCCTCCGGCACGTCGGCAACCGGAATCCTTACCTCGGGAACGGGCGTGCCCTCCGCCGCCGCGTGAACCACCAGCCCGCCGGTGGCCTCGTCCACCTCCATCAAGTCCGCGCGCTGCCAACGCACACCCTCGCCGGAAAGAGCCCCAGCAAGAGACACCAGCCGCGGCGCATCCGGCACCGCCTCGAAACGATGCCGCCACGAGGCATGGGTCAATACCGCGAGCAGCACGGCCGCCAACAACAGCAGGCAAACCGCCCCCGCTTTTACCTTGTGTCCGGTCATCTTCCCCAGAATACACGCATCCACACAAGTCCACCAATCAAAGCTGGCGGCCGATGATCCGCACCGTCCTCCGGAACAGGCGCCACCGCATTTCCTCGACTGCCTCCGAATCCAACTCCCGCGCCTCACCCAACACCGGCTCCACCACCTCGCGCAGAAAGCGATCCACCGTTGCAGGGTCGCGGAACGCGATATTCCGCTCGCGGTTCACCCTGAGCGACAGCGTGTCCATGTTGGCCGACCCCAGACACACCCAATCGTCATACACTGCGGCCTTCATGTGGAGGATTCCATTCGGATTCTCATGGACAAACACGCGCGCGCCCGCCCGGTGCAGACGCGCCCCCAATTCCCAGCTCATCCCATCGACCAGCGCCACATCACTTTGATCCGGCAGGACAACGGAAACGTCCACCCCGCGCCGCAACGCGTCCTCCACTTCACGCGTCAACACGAGCGAGGAAAAGTAGGGCGTGAACACCACGATGCGCCGCTGGCTGGCGCGGATGGCCGCAATCTGCGCCCTCTCGATCTCCTGAATCCACGGACTCGTGTCCAGAATCCGAATCGAAACACCCTCCCCATTCGCCGGTTCCCCGCTGCGGCGGAATGCTGCCGGAATCCCCCGCAGATCGCCGAACAATCCAGCCCGCCGCCAGTCCCTTTCGAATCCGTCTGCCAAAACCTCCACCACCGGCCCGGTCAGTTTCACCATCAGGTCGCGATGGTCGCCGGCGTAGGATTGGGCCACATTCACCCCTCCGAGAAAAGCCACCTCCCGGTCAAACAGGTAGATTTTGCGGTGATCTGCAAGAAACCACGGGTTCGACTGCTTGCGCACCCGCACGCGGCTCTCCCTCTCCAAATAACTTTGGATCGAAGCAGGCCTGCGGGAGCCGCATGACAAAGGAAGATCCGGCGTGAGCAAATTCATAGCCATCGAGCCGAGGCGGTCGAGCAGCAACCTCACCTCCAATTCGTCCGCGCGCTCCGCCAGCAAACCGGCCAATTCCACGCTTAGTTCATCGTTGGTAAATATGAACACATGCCAGTCGATGGAATGCCTCGCCGCCGCTATCGACTCCCGCACCGTTTCAAAAAACCGTTCGCCATCAATTTCGAATTCAATCCCGCCGGAGACCGGACGACTGATTCCCAAACTGTCGAGTAGTTCTTCAAACGAATCACTGCCGGGAGGGCCGTCTTTCGGCACCTGCAAAGGGCGGCGCAACGGCAGCGGAACAAACTCACGGCCACGCTGATAGAACGCCGCCAGGCCATCGCTGGTACTGCCCACAGGGTGGGTCGCTGTGCCCAGCACCACGGGCCGCACCACAGTCTCATGCGCCGCCACCACCGGCAGCGGCACCATTCGCGTCGCCCCCGCCTCCCACGAGCGCAACGTCCTCACCGTCTTCCCCGACTCACAACCCGACGGCAGACACACCATCAACCCGGCGGCACTAACGTGCGCCAGCCACCGCCCCCCCCGTACACCAGCATTTTTTCCAATCACCACTTGCCGACAACCAAGGCCCTCACACGTTCCTTGTCAAGATACACTCAGGACTTGGCTCCCGCCAGCAGAAGGGAAGGTGGATTGGGAATCGGGATTGATCAGTAGGCCGGTTGGTCTCAGCGATCACGCGAATGAAGTCCGGCAGTCGCAGACAGCCGCTACAGAGGACACGAAAATGCCGACGCCACCCCCACCCGGATCGCGGACATTAGCCCGCCCGAGCGATTCCCCACCCACATCAAACCCAACCGCGCGCGGCAGCGTCTCGATGCGGCTGCCCTCAACCGCTTTTCGAGTGGTGGACTTTCACGCGCGGCGGCGGCGGAGCAGGGCCAGGGCACCGAGGAGGAAGAGCGCAGACACGCCGGGCTCGGGGATGACGGTCATGGTGACGAATCGAGTGCCATCGGCCTCATCGGCGAAGTTGTTACCTTTTTCCGTGTCCGCGTAGAGGAAAAGCCACTCGTTGGTGCCAAAGGTGTAGGCGGCGTTGTCGTCGTAGCCGACGAAACCTGATGAAATGGCATCGCCTGTATAACTGATGAGAGTCAGTCTGTCGCCAAGCGCCCATGTTCCAGCGGCGAGGTCCGCGCCGGAAAGATCGAGATTGACCCCGGCCAGGGCCAGCGTGGCGGCGACAAGGAGGTCGGCGCCGGTGGCGCTGTTGTCCT
>SLCJ01000352.1 GCA_007125835.1 Verrucomicrobiales bacterium
CCTTCTGCTTCCTCGCCGTCGTCTGTTTCTTCCGTCCGCACTCCTGATGTGGGCGGTTACTTTGGTTCTTATGGGGGGGTGCATGTCCCTCCGAATCTGGTGGGGCCGCTTGAGGAGGTGCGGCGGGCCTATGAGATGATCTCGCGGTCTCAGGATTTTATTGAGGAGCTGCGGCGGATCCGCAAGCATTTCCAGGGGCGTCCGACGCCGGTGTACCATGCGGCGCGGCTGTCGCGCAAGTTGGGTGATTCGCAGATATACCTCAAGCGGGAGGATCTGAACCATACCGGCGCGCACAAGCTCAACCACTGCATGGGTGAGGGATTGCTGGCGCGGTTCATGGGGAAGAAGAAGCTGGTGGCGGAGACGGGGGCGGGGCAGCATGGGGTGGCCCTAGCCACGGCGGCGGCCTATTTTGGTCTCGAGTGCGAGATTCACATGGGCGAGGTCGACATTGCCAAGCAGGCACCCAATGTGGCGCGCATGAAGATTCTGGGTGCGCGGGTGGTGGCGGCGACCCATGGGCTGCGCACGCTGAAGGAGGCGGTGGACTCGGCCTTGATGGCGTATCTCGAAGACCCGGAGAGCCAGATTTATTGCATTGGGTCGGTGGTGGGGCCGCATCCGTTTCCGATGATGGTCCGCGATTTCCAGAATGTGGTGGGCTCGGAGGCGCGGGAGCAATTTCTCGAGATGACTGGCGCCCTGCCGGACATTGTGGCTGCCTGTGTGGGCGGGGGGAGCAACGCAATTGGTATGTTTTCTGCGTTTCTCGACGATCCGGTGGAAATCCACGGTGTCGAGCCGCTGGGCACGGGGCCGGAGCCAGGGCGTCATTCGGCGACGATGACCTACGGCACCGAGGGGGTGATTCACGGATTCCGCTGCTACCTGCTGCAGGATGAAAAGGGAGAGCCCGCGCCGGTGCATTCGATTGCCAGTGGTCTGGATTATCCTGGAGTGGGTCCGGAGCATTGTTATCTCAAGGACAGCGGACGGGTGCGCTATGTTACGGCGGGCGACCGCGAGGCGGTGGAGGCCTTTTATGTGCTGAGCCGAAACGAGGGGATCATTCCGGCGCTCGAAAGTGCGCACGCGGTGGCCCATGCAATGCGCCTGGCGCGTGAAGAGCCGGAACGCGCGCGCAGCATTTTGGTGAATCTGAGTGGGCGTGGCGACAAGGACATGGATTACATGATCGAGCACTACGGCACGGGCGAGGATTACCTGTTGCCGGGTGGTGCGGGTTGAGGCGCGGGCTGAGCAATGCGTCGTCTCAACCGAAGGGGTTTTGGGAAGTAGTCTTGTTTTTGCGCTTGTGTTGTCGCTGCAGCGTTTCGCGGAGGTGGGATTGTTCGCGTTCCATCCAATCGAGCAGGCCGCGCACGGTGAGGGCTTCGGCTTCGAGGGCGAGGATGTTGCGCAGGACGAGACCGTCGTTGCTGGCGACGGTGATTTGGTAATTGCGGCTGTAGCGGGTGACCATACGCTCGATGACATGGTCGGCGGTTTCGGCTCCGCCGGCGTAGGCGATCTGCATGCCCCCGGGATCGCGTTCCTGGTTGGAGCGCGCGCGGTTGCCATCGAAGACGAGGACGACGTGTACGTCTCCGGTGTCGTGAAGCATGGCGAGGTCGCGGGCGAGCAGTCCGCGGGCGGCGGGTTCGCTGCGTGCCAGTTCCCGGCGGTAGGTGTCGGCGGCGTGGAGCACGCTGTGGCCGTCGACGATCATGACCCGTGGGCGGCTCATGGTGTGCGCGGCTCGTCGGTGGTTTCGGAGCCGTCGCGGATGACGACGCGTTTCACGCCCTGCCGCAGGTCCGTGACATTGAAATTGATCACAAATCCGGAGGGTAGGCCGGACTGGCGGAGGAAGGACGTGAGCTGGGCCTTGTGGATGGGATCAAGGGCGGGGCAGGCGTGCACCATGACCAACAGCCGCTCCTCGATCAGGAAATCGGCGCGAGCGGCGGTGGGGATGCGTTCGCCTTTATAGGTGATGGGGATGGGGACTTCGAGTTTGAAGAACATTTCCTTGAGCCGCAGCTCCTGGGCGAGGGCGGCGCGGTAGGCGTGGGCTTCCCAGCCGGGTCCGAGCTGGCGGTGCACTTCCATGCAGGCGCCCATGACAATGTGAGGAAGTTCGTCGTCGGGGATCATGGCATGAGTTGTCCGGAGGCGGGGCGGGCGGGTTGTCCTTCGATCACGAAGGGCCGCCACACCGAGGGATGGATGAGTCCGTCGAGGGCCTCGGCGGTGGCGAAGGGCACGGCAATACGCCCGCCACGGGGAATGGGAGGGTAGGGGTTGCCGAGGGGGTCGGTGCCTTCTTCGCGGATGCGGCGGAAGCTTTCGCGCACCAGCGGCCGGAATTCCTCGGGCGCGATGTCGCGTGTGGCGAGCCTTTGCTCGTCGGCGAAGGGTCGCACCCGGCGGTCGATTTCCTCCAGTTCGTTTTTGAGGCGGCGTGCGGTTTCGGCGGATTCGGCGCGGCCCCAGCCGGTGAAAAGCACGGCGGCCATGCACGCGACGACGATGCCGATCAGGATCCATTCGGCGGCGGTGACACGCGATGGGGTATGGGGGCCGGAAGGCATGGGGGGAAGATGTACCCGCCCGGTGGCTTCGTCCATGATTTTCCGGTGGCGGCGGAGGCGGCACTTGCGTTGACCTGTGCTTTCGAGTCCATTACCGACATACATGGACGCCCATCTCACGCCGGTGCATCACATCGACCCTGTGGCCTTGGAACTCGGCCCGCTCGCCATCCGCTGGTACGGATTGGCGTATGTGGCCGGGTTTGTGGCGGTGGTGCTGGTGCTGCGCTTTCTGGCGGCGCGCCGGTTGACGCTGATCCCCAAAGGTGAGGTGATCGATTTTGTGACGTATGCGGCTATTTTCGGGGTGATGCTGGGCGGGCGTCTCGGCTACGTGCTATTGTATGACCCGTCGTTGCTGTGGCCGCAGCCGTGGCGGGTGCTTGCGATTTGGGATGGCGGGATGGCGAGTCATGGCGGGATTTTCGGGCTGATGGTGTTCACATTGTGGTATGCCTGGCGGCGGGGATTGGCGTGGACGCATGTGGGCGACAGCCTGGTGGTCGGCGCTCCGATCGGGATCTGTCTGGGCCGGGTGGCGAATTTCATCAATGGCGAACTGTACGGGCGGGTGGCTCCCTCGCTGAGCTGGGGGATGAAATTTCCCGGCGAACTGCTGAATGGCGACTTGCCCGCAGCCAAGGCCCGGCAGGCATGGGGCGCGGTGCAGGCGCACAGCCCTGACCTGGCGGTGGGCGATGGTGCGGCCCTGATCGCGCGCTTGCGTGATGATCCCTCGCTGCGCGAGGCGCTGGCTCCGTTCTTGCAGACGCGCCACCCGAGCCAACTTTACCAGGCGGCGCTCGAGGGCGGGGTGTTGTTTTTGTTTCTGCTGGTGCTGCGGGTGCGTTTTCGCAGACTGTCGGACGGCGTGCTCACGGCGGCGTTTTTTATTGGCTACGGCGGGTTCCGCATTTTTGGCGAAGCTTTTCGCGAGCCGGATTCGTCCTTGATCCTTGGGCTGACGAAGGGACAGTTCTATTCGGCGATCATGATTGTGGTTGGGCTTCTTTTTCTGGGCTTTGCGCTGGTCCGGCGTCGCTCTTCCCTCGCCGACACAAACTGATCGCCTCCCCGCACTTTTTCGATTTATAAAACGCCATGGATGTCCGCCCCCCCAACGGTTTTGAATATGCGCTCCAGTCCACCAGCCTGCCGGGCCTGGTGGTGGTGATCATTCTGGGTGCGCTGTCGGTGCTGGCTTGGACGATCATTATTACCAAGAGCCTGGTGATCCAGCGTGCGCGGCGCCGCAATGCGGATTTCGCCAAGATGCGCCGGGCCATGCGGCATCCGCTTGAGTATTACGAGGCGGGGGGCGAAATCCGGCATTCACCGATGTTTTCGATCTACAAGGCCGGGGCCCGCGAAATGTGCCTGCATCTGCTCGGCGACGACCGCCGCGACGCCACCCTGGCGAGCCGCATCCGCCGCGCGCCCGCGTTGGCACCGGGGCAGATTCACACGGTGCGCCAGGCGATGGAAAGGGCGATCGGAGAAATGGCCCAGCGTTTGGAGGAACGCATGAACCTGCTGGCCACCTGTGTCAGCGGAGCCCCATTTCTCGGCCTGCTGGGCACGGTGTGGGGGGTGATGGACACATTCGCCGCCGTGGCGTCTTCTCCCACCGGCGCCTCGCTGCAGGACATGGCTCCGGGCGTGTCGGCGGCTTTGGTGACGACGGTGGTGGGCCTGCTTGTGGCGATCCCGGCGATGTTCGGCTACAACACGCTAATCCAATCGATCCGCAACATGGTGATGCAGCTCGACCACTACGCGGCGGAGCTTTCCTCGGCCTTCGAGCGGCGTTACGTCAATCACGGTGCCGCGCCGCCCCGGGATTCCCGCACGCCGGCCGCTGTGCGGGATGAGATGCTGGACGAGCTGCCACCGCCCGACGAGCCGCCGCCCCGATCGAATCCCCTCGGGTTCCAAACATGAGTTTTTTCCCACTGCCGCCGCGAACATGACTCCCCGCAGACGCTATCAGAACTACGGCACACTTTCCGAGCTGAATGTCACGCCGCTGCTCGATCTGGCCTTCGTGCTGTTGATTATTTTCATCGTCACGATGCCTCTGCTCGGCAAAAAGGCGGACCTGGTTTTGCCGTCGACCACCGCCACCCGCGATGCCCTGAACCCTGCCGAGGTGCACCTGCTGAGCATCAATGCCACGCGCGAGACGTTCTGGAACGGCGAGCCCGTGGACCGCAGCGAACTGGCAGCGCGCATTGCCGAGGCGGCGCGCAGCGAGGGTGGGCGGTCCGGCGTGGTGATCGAGGCTGACCGCTCGCTTTCCGTGCAGGATGCGGTGGAGTTTCTTGATCTTATTTCAGCCGGCGGGCTGAACCGCGCCGCTTTGGTGGTGAATCCAGGGGAGACGCCCCCTTGATCCTTTTTCGACTACTGCCTTACTCTCATGTCCGAACCATCCGACACCCCTGCCAGCCGATTCGGGCTGTGGCTGCTGCTGGTGCTTGTCGCGCACCTGGTGGCGGTGCTGTGGTGGTTGGATCCTTTCCGCATGCGCGATGCGCCGATGGATGCTCCGACTGCCACGTCCGCGCAAGCGCAGGCGGCGGTGGAACCTTTGCCTCCTCGTCAGCAGGAGCAATTTTTCGATTTGCTGGAGCGGGAGAGCGAGCGCCTTCCGCCGCTGCCGCCGCTGGCTGAGGCCTCTCGCGCCGCCTCGCCGATCGTGCTGCCGGAGGAGCGCGAGCCCGAGCCGCCACTTCCCAACTTGGAAGATGAGCTGGCGCGGATCCGCGCCGAACTGGAACAACAGGAGCGGGCGGAGACGGAGCGACGTCGCGCCGAGGCCGCCGCCCGGGCCCGCGCCGAGGAGGAACGCCGCCGCGCCGAGGCGGCAGCCGTGGCTCGTGCCGAAGAAGAGCGCCGCCAACGCCTCGCGCAGCAGCGCCGTGAGCGGGAGGCCACCGAGGCCGAGGCCAAAGCCCGTGCCGAAGCAGCCGAAAGGGCGCGTGCGGAAGCCGCCGAATTGGCCAGGGCGGAGGCGGCCGCCAAGGCGCGCGCCGAGGCGGAAGCCCGCGCCGCAGCCGACCGCCAACGCCAGGCAGCGGCACAGGCAGCAGCAGCACAACCCGCCCGCGAGGTGCGCCCGGCCCGCCCGGCGGGTGGTGGACAGAGTGCGCAAGCCCGCGCGGATCTCGATTGGTACGACCGCAATGTGCTGTATCCCGCCCTGGACCAGCGATGGATTCAGCCGCGGGGCCCCGAATTCCAAGGACGGGGGTATCAGGTCAGTGTGCGTGTGACCGTGACCAAGGACGGCACGGTGACGGCAAAGAACATCATCGCCTCGAGCGGAAATGCGCAGGTGGATGCCAGCGTGCGCGAGGCGCTGAACCGCCTCACCCGGGTGGACCCACTGCCGTCGTCCTTCGAGGGTACATCCCACACGCAGACATTTCGGTTTGTTCTCGAATAGGTGGAGCGGCGAATCGGCGGATCGGCTGCGAAGCAAATGAGCGAATCGGCAAAGAGACGATTTCACCCCCTCCCCCAGACCACATAATGAGCACACCACACATTCCGACAATGATC
>SLCJ01000382.1 GCA_007125835.1 Verrucomicrobiales bacterium
ACCTTGAGCGCGGCCGCCATCGCCCCGCGCAGGCCCACTTCCTCCTGAACGGTGAACACGGCGTAAAAGTCATAAGCGGGGAGGCGTTTCTCTTTCTTCAGCAGGCGCAGGGCCTCGAGCAGAACAAATACCGAGGCACGGTTGTCCAGCGATTTCACGTTCACGCAATCCCCGAGGTCCATCATCGGCGAATGGCGCGTCACCACATCGCCCACGGCCACCAGCTTTTTCACCGCCTCCGCCTTCATTCCCGTGTCGATGAAAAAATCACTCAGCTTGGCCACTTTCGTGCGCTCGTCTGGAGTCATGATGTGGATGGGCTTGCTGCCCATCACCCCTGGCACATCCTTGCGCCCGTGAATGATTACGCGCTGTGAGCTGAGCGTCTTCGGATCGAATCCCCCGAGCGGATTGAAGCGGACAAATCCCTTGTCGTCGACATGCGTGACAATGAATCCGATCTCATCCATGTGTGCCGCCGCCATCACGCGCTTGTCGGAGGAGCGGCCTTTTTTCAATGCGGTCACATTGCCGATGTTGTCCACTTCCACGCTGTCGGCGAGGCCTTTCAGCTCCTTGATTACCAGATCGCGGACGGGTTTTTCGGCGCCCGGCGGTCCGGGGGCCTCGCAGATGCGGGCGAGTAGGGACTTGTTGATGCTGCTCATGATGGCGAGCAAGGTAGCGACTTCGGCCCGTTTGGCGAGAGCAAAATGCCCCCGATTCATCTACGGGGTAAAAAAATCCCCCTGCCCGGGAGTTCGCCGGGCAGGGGGATCAATCGCCGGATGGGACGGCTCAGGAGCGCTTGGCGGCTTTCTTTTTCGCCGCCTTTTTCTTCGCGGCTTTTTTCTTCACCGCTGTCTTCTTGGCTGAGCCGGCGGCTTGGGGTGCCGCCTCCTCCGCGAGGGCGGCCTGCGCGGCGGCAAGGCGTGCCACCGGCACCCGGTAGGGTGAGCAGGAGACGTAGTCGAGGCCGAGCTTGTGGCAGAAGTGGACGGAGGCGGGGTCACCGCCGTGCTCGCCACAGATGCCGAGCTTGATGTCAGGGCGGGTGGTCCGGCCTTTTTGCACAGCCAGCTCCATGAGAGCACCGACACCGGTTTCGTCGATGGAGGCGAACGGGTTGCCTTTGACAATTTCGTTCTCCTGGTAGTTGGTCAGGAAGCTGCCGGAATCGTCGCGGCTCATCCCCAGAGTTGTCTGGGTGAGGTCGTTGGTGCCGAAGCTGAAGAACTCCGCTGTGGCGGCGATCTGGTCGGCGGTGACCGCGCCGCGTGGCACTTCGATCATGGTGCCGACGAGGTAGGAGATGCGGGTTTTGGTCTCCGACATCACGGCCTTGGCTGTTTCATGAATCACAGCCACCTGCAAGTCGAGTTCGCGCTTGAAGCCGACCAGCGGCACCATGATCTCAGGCTTGACTTTGACGCCTTTCTTCTTCGCCTGCACTGCGGCCTCGAAGATGGCGCGCGCCTGCATCTCGGTGATCTCCGGATAGGAAATACCGAGGCGGCAGCCGCGGTGACCAAGCATTGGGTTGAACTCGTGCAGGTCGTGCACACGCTTGGCGATCTTCGCCGGATCGACGTCGGGCAGAGCGTTGGCCAAAGCAGATTGCGCGGCGTGGTCGTGCGGCAGGAATTCGTGCAGCGGCGGGTCCAACAGGCGAATGGTCGCCGGGCGGCCGTCGAGAGCGAGGAAAATGCCAAGGAAGTCCTCGCGCTGGTAGGGCAGCAGTTTGTCGAGCGCGGCGCGGCGGGCGGAGGTTTTCTCCGCCAGGATCATCTCGCGCATGGCGTCGATCCGCTTGCCCTCGAAGAACATGTGCTCGGTGCGGCAGAGGCCGATGCCGTTGGCACCAAAGGCGATCGCATTGGTCGTCTGCTCCGGGGTGTCGGAATTGGTGCGGACCTTGAGCTTGGCCAGCTTGTCGCACCATTTCATCAACTGCTCGAAATGGCGGAACTTCTCGGCGCGGCGGGCGACTTTGTCTCCCTCCACCATGCCGGTGATGATCTCCGACGGAGCTGTCTTGAGGCGACCCGCATAGACCGTGCCGGCCGTGCCGTCGATCGAGAGGCTGTCGGTGCCCTCGCTGTATGTCTTGCCGTCGATGCGCACGGCTTTGTGGGCGTAGTCGATCTCGATCCCTTCGGCACCGCAAATGCAGACCTTGCCCATCTGGCGCGCGACAAGCGCGGCGTGGGAGGAGACACCGCCCTTGGCGGTGAGAATGCCGTCGGCGGCGATCATACCGCGCAAATCCTCGGGGCTGGTTTCGACGCGGACCAGCAGCACCTTCTCGCCGCGTGCGGCGGCCGCAGCGGCGCGGTCGGCATTGAGGTAGATTCGGCCGGAGGCCGCTCCGGGTCCGGCGGGGAGGCCGGTGGCGATCACTTTGGCCTTCTTCACCTCGGCCGGATCGAAGATAGGCGCGAGGAGCTGGTCGAGCTGGTCGGCTGGATTGCGCAACACTGCGGTTTTCCAGTCGATCAGTTTCTCCTTATGCATGTCCATGGAGAATTTGAGTGCCGCCGCCGCCGTGCGTTTGCCATTGCGGGTCTGCAGCATGAACACCGTGCCTTCCTGGATCGTGAACTCGAAGTCCTGTACGTCCTTGAAGTGTTTTTCGAGCACGTAGCGGATGCGGTCGAGCTCTTTGTAGGCGGCCGGCATTTTGCCTTTGAGTTTGGCCACCGGCTCGGGGGTGCGCACGCCGGCCACCACGTCTTCACCTTGCGCATTGATCAGGAATTCGCCGTAGAACTCCTTCTTGCCATTGGCGGGGTTGCGGGTGAAAGCGACGCCGGAACCCGAGGTCTTGCCCGTATTTCCGTAGACCATGGCCTGCACGTTGACGGCGGTGCCCCACTCGGCGGGGATGCCGTATTTGCGGCGATACACCACCGCGCGGTCGTTCATCCACGAACCGAAGACAGCGCCTACCGCACCGTCGAGCTGCTCCCAAACGTCCTCGGGGAAGCCCTTGCCGGTGCGCTCCTTCACCAGCTTCTTGAACAAGCCGATGATTTCCTTAATGTCCTCGGTGGTCAGTTCGTTGTCATCCACGTCCTTGCCGTAGGCCTTGTGCTTGTAAGCCTCCATCGCCGCCTCGAAGGGCTCGTCGTCCTCATCCGGATTCTTTTGCACACCGAGCACGACGTCACCATACATTTGAATGAAACGGCGGTAGCAGTCCCAGGCAAAACGTGGGTTGTTGGTCGTGCGCTCGAGCGCCTCGACAGTGTTGTCGTTGAGGCCGAGGTTGAGAATGGTGTCCATCATGCCCGGCATCGAGTCGCGGGCGCCGGAACGCACGGCGAGCAGCAGCGGCATGCCTTCGGAGCATCCGAAGCGGCACTTCATGATCCGCTCCATGTTGGCCACGCCCTCTTCCATTTGCGTATGAAGGATGGCGGGGTAGGTGCGCTTGTTGTCGTAGTAGTAGGTGCACACCTCGGTGGAAATGGTGAACCCGGGAGGCACCGGCAGGCCGATCCTCGTCATCTCGGCGAGATTGGCTCCCTTGCCGCCGAGCAGCGCTTTCATGCTGCCATCGCCGTCCGCCTTGTTGGCGCCCCAGTTGTAAACGTATTTTGTGGTTTTGGCAGTGTTCCGCCCCTTGGCGGCCTTTTTGCCCTTGGTGGTCTTCGCTTTGTTTGGCATGGTTCGGTGTTGGTTTCCTCGTGCTTTTCCGGGAACACTCTGATGGGAGCCGCCGGAACGGGCGGCAAAGGTAGCCCCCGCACGCCCCATGTCAATTTGACTTTCATTCCCGCCTCACAGCTTGCGAACCGCCGCCGCAGGCATTATCAATGCACAAACCTTCATGAGCGAATCACGCAACGCCCTGCCACACGCCACCCCCGGACTCGGGGAGATGTATGCAAACTACTTCCTGGACTACGCCTCCTACGTGATCTTGGAACGCGCCGTGCCGCACCTGCACGACGGCCTCAAGCCGGTGCAACGAAGGATTCTCCACGCGCTCCGCGACCTGGAAGACGGCCGCTACAACAAGGTCGCCAATGTCGTCGGCCACACGATGAAATTCCATCCGCACGGCGACCGCTCGATCGGCGACGCGCTGGTTCAGCTTGGCCAGAAAGACCTGCTCATCGACACCCAAGGCAACTGGGGAAACACGCTGACCGGCGACGGCGCCGCCGCGCCGCGCTACATCGAGGCGCGCCTGACGAAATTCGCGCTGGAGGTGGTGTTCGCCCCGAGGGTCACGCGCTGGGCCCTGTCCTACGACGGCCGCAACCGTGAACCGGTCACACTGCCGGTAAAATTCCCGCTGGTGCTCGCCCAGGGAGCCGAGGGCATCGCCGTCGGCCTGTCCTGCCGCATCCTACCCCACAATTTCAACGAGCTGATCGACGCCTCCATCGCCGCCCTCCGTAACCAGCCTTTCGAACTGCAGCCCGACTTCCCTACCGGCGGCCTCTGCGACGCCTCCGACTACCGCGACGGCACGCGCGGCGGGCGTGTGCGGGTGCGCGCACGGATCGAAACCGAGCGCAAGCGCCTGCGCATCACCGAAATCCCCTTCGGCACCACCACCGGCGGCATCATGGATTCCATCGTCACCGCCAACGAGAAGGGGCGGATCAAGGTGGCGAAAATCGAGGACAACACCGCAGGCAATGTCGAGATCATCGTCCACCTGCTGCCCGGCACCGATCCCGAGACCACACGCGACGCCCTCTACGCATTCACCGACTGCGAGGTGTCGATCGCACCCTGTGCCGTGGTCATCTGCGACGACAAACCGCGATTTCTTTCCATCTCGGAACTTGTCAGCCAGTCCGCCGCGCACACCCGCGACATCCTCCAGGCCGAACTCGAGGTGCGCCTCGAAGAACTTTCCGAAAAATGGCATTTTGCCTCGCTCGAGAAAATCTTCATCGAGAACCGCATCTACCGCGACATCGAGGAATGCGAAACCTGGGAAGCCGTACTGGACGCCATCGACAAAGGCCTGCGCCCGCACACCAAAGACCTCAAGCGCGAGGTGACGACCGATGACATCACGCGTCTCACCGAGATCCGGATCAAGCGCATTTCCAAATACGATTCCTTCAAGGCCGACGAGGACATCCGCACCTTGGAGTCAGGCATCGCCGAGACCTCGAAAAACCTGCGCCAGCTCACTCGCTACGCCATCCGCTGGTTCGAGAACCTGAAAAAGAAATACGGCTCCGGGCGCGAACGCCGCACCGAACTGACCGGCTTCGATCGCGTGGTGGCCTCACAGGTGGTCGTGGCCAACGAATCCCTCTGCCTCGACCGCTCCGAGGGCTTCGCCGGATACGCCCTCAAGGGAGCCGACCCCGTCGCCAAGTGCTCACGACTCGACGACATCATCGTCGTGACCCGCGACGGCAAGCTGACGGTGTCCCGGGTTCAGGAGAAGGCGTTCATTGGCAAAAATCCCGCGCACATCGCCGTGTTCAAGCGCGATGTGCCGATAGTCTACTCAATGATCTACCGCGACGGGAGGGACGGCCCCGTCTACGCCAAACGCTTCGAAGTGTCGGGCGTAACACGCGACCGCACCTACGAGCTGGCACGCGGCACTCCGGGAACGCGGGTCCTCTATTTCGCCGCCCATTCCAGCCGCCGCGAGTCCGACGAAAACCTGGTGCGAATCGTCCTCAAACCGGCCCTGCGCTTGCGCCTCCTGGAGCGTGAGTTTCTCTTTGGTGAACTCGCCGTCAAAGGGCGCTCGGCCAAAGGCAACCTCGTCACCAAACACGCCGTCGACCGCGTCGTCCGCGCCGCCTCCGCCAAACCCGATGCGGCGGACACGGAGGGCGCGACGGACGCCCCGCAATTCTAACAAAAAAAATTTACCAATTCCCATGAACGAGAACCAACCAGGCACAATCTCGCGCAAGCCCCGTGCCACGTCCGCCGCACCACCCCGCGGCGAACCTCTGCTCGGCGCTCAAATGGTCCTGCTCGTGGCCGCCTGCGCGATGGCCGCCATATTTGCCTTCCTGTATATCACCACCCGGCACTCGCCCCCTTCCGCGGCCCCGGACACCGATTCCGCCGCCGCAGATCCCGCCGCGTCCGCCGCGTCCGACACGGGCACGCCACCGGGCACGGGCACGCCACC
>SLCJ01000387.1 GCA_007125835.1 Verrucomicrobiales bacterium
CATCCTCAAGCGCTGAGGCATCTCGACCAAGGAGGGGTGATCCATCATCGCCCGAGGATGAGGAAGTAAATGGCATCGAGCGAAGCGCCTTCTCATTTTCCCTCTCATCCGTATCGGCGAACGTCGAGGTGTGGCACCCGCTACCGGGAGCGCCCCTCCGCTTCAGGTTGAGGTTTGTCGCTACCCTCCGACTTCGAATCAGGGCGGGCAGCGGGCTGCCCGGAGCCGTCTTATTATGCTTTGTTGTTGTCGGGGTGAAAGATTGAATACTTCGGAACTGGCCCATTGCGCTGCTGGCGCCATCTGGAATATGAAATCTCATCGGTGTCGAGGTAGGCTGATCCGTCCCTCAGCTTGGTTGTGCCAACACCTGTGGTGTTATAGGTCTCAGTCCGTTGACTACCCGATTCCGTGTTCACCGTGCTCCCCACATATTTCCAATCAGAGCCCTCTTCGGTGTGCCCAATGAGGTCCGCAAACATCACATGCATGAAGCGGATGTCTCCCGTCGACGAATCCAGCTTGAAGCATGCTATAACATGCCATCCCGAATGGCCATTATGGCTCTCACCGCCCTTCTTGACCTGAATTGTGCTCTTCACCTCAAGGCCTGCGATTTCGTTGCCATCCTTATCCTTGTTAATCAGGTCGGGGTACCTCTGATCGTGGTTGTGCTTGAACGGCGTCAACCGATCAAAGGAATCGCTAAGAATGTTGGAAACTATCCCACTGAAATTGTTTGCTTGAATGTAGCTTGGCAACGCGCGTCCGCCAGCCCGAACGAGAGACTGATTCAGCAAACGGATCACTCGCTGGGTCTCATCGAGCGCGTCAGCAAGGTGGGAAAGAGTAAGTCCTGCCGGAAGCGGGACAGTCCGCAGGAACCGCCGATCAATCCTTGGAAAATGTGCATCGGGCTCGGTGTGGCCATAGGCCGCTGCGACAAGACCCGGCAAATTTGTCCCAAGCGCCGAGGCAAGGGACTCCAGCACGCCAATCGTAAAATTCTCTCGACCGTTCTCAAGAGCCGAAAGATACTGATAAGTGATGCCTCCGCGGTCAGCCAAGCGCTCCTGAGAAAGCTTCAACGCTTCGCGCTGTGCACGGACGGTAAGGCCGAGAATTTTTTTCGCATCCATTGGGCTTGATTAATGCCACAGGGGGTGCTACTTGTCTTTCAACTATAGTAGAAAATGAAGGAGATTCAAAACATCGACTGCTTCGAGTGGCTCGCGGGACGGGTGCCCAAGTCGCTCCACGCGGTCTGCACCGACCCGCCCTACGGTCTCGTCGAATTTACACCGGGGGAAGTCGCCAAGCTTCGGAATGGAAAAGGGGGTGTTTGGCGGATACCCCCGTCCTTCGACGGTAAGAAAAGGAATCCTCTTCCTAGGTTCTCGGTCCTAACGCTCGAACAGAGGCAGAACATCGAGAAATACTTCCAGCAGTGGGCGGAAGCGTTGCGTCCGGCCCTTATTCCGGGCGCACACGTCCTTGTCGCCTCGAATCCGGTTCTCTCATCCCATGTTTTCCAAGGGCTCTTATCATCCGGACTAGAGCCAAGGGCAACACTTATGCGAGTCTACCATGGATTCCGTGGAGGAGATCGCCCCAAGAATGCTGAACAAGAATTTCCAGAACTGTGCGTCAGCCCAAGGGGAAACTACGAGCCGTGGCTGCTCTTCCGCCGCCCGATTGAGGAAAAGACGGTTGCCCAGAATCTCAGAAAATGGGGGGTGGGCGCGCTGAGGATGCTTGAAAGCGGAGGGCCTGTCCCCGACGTGATCCCTAGCTCAAAAACTCCAGCCATCGAGAAGAGCATTTCTGATCACCCCTCTTTAAAGCCGCAGCAACTTCTCCGCTTCCTGTGCCGAATGGTAATGCCGACCGAAGGAATCCTGCTAGATCCGTTCATGGGGTCTGGATCAACAATTGCAGCCTGCGAAGCAATCGGAATCGACAGCATCGGGCTGGAGGTTGACACGCACTACTTCTCAGCGGCATCCGAGGCTATCCCGAAACTCGCCAAGCTCTACCCCCGCTATCGCGGTGGAGAGCTGGAAATGGAGGCTCCACGGTATTCTAGGGAAGCTCCCAACCAACCCTTGTTGCTCGAAGAGGGCGCAGATTATTTGGCATAACGTCGAGGTGAGTTACTCCGATGGAGCAGAGGTAGGGACGACCGGCGCGAAATCGAGCACCACCGTCTTGTGTGTGCCCAGCATAGGCGCGATGTAAGTGGGGTGCAAGTCCCCTGTAGGAAAAACAGACATGAAAATGAAGAGACTACCATCTGAAGCCAACTCGGGAAGGGTGACCGACCCGGGGGAGGAGCCGAGCGAAGCGAGACGGCACGCCTGATTGGCATCCCAAACCGCGTGCAATGCTAGGAGAATGACTTGGCCGCGATAGCGGCTCTGCAAGATGCGAAGCCTTGCTGCATGGACGGAGCAAAGAGAAGTCAAACCCGTACGCAGGGTGGTGTGGGACCCGTGGCTGGCCTAACGGTCAGTCACGGGGGCCCGATTCGGCTTCTTAAATTAGTGTAGCTTGATCCGGCACCAGAAAAGTGAGACGTCAAATCCTCGCTGTGAACAAAGCCTAATTCCTGAAGAGTTTCCATTACATGCTGCTCCGACCAATGTCTGATTTGAAATGTCTCCAAGGGACATTGGAACATCGTGAGTGTCGGTCTGGAACTG
Organism: Verrucomicrobiales bacterium; assembly: GCA_007125835.1. GTDB lineage: Bacteria > Verrucomicrobiota > Verrucomicrobiia > Verrucomicrobiales > SLCJ01 > SLCJ01. Next base: position 2,703 of record SLCJ01000387.1, read on the forward strand.
ACCAACGCCGGGATAGAAATCGGTAATGCTCCCCGTCGTAGGGAAATCTGCAAGTCAGTCCTCTTGAAAATAGGAAATCTGAGCGCCAGTGTCAAAGAACATCCGGTAGTCGCTCCAGCCAACGCTGGCTGTGACGATGGGAATGCCCATAAACTCTTCCAAGTGGATGCGTTGGCCACCATGCGACAATTCGGCGGTGGAAACAGCGAGCCTGCCGCCCGTAGTGTCCAAGATGTGGTCGAAGCGACCAAGAACATCTGCGCCGAGAAGACCAGAGCATTCAACCCCAACATACTGAGAAAGCGTCTGGGCAGTATGCCTGATTCCAACCCGAAGGGTTGAAGCCGGAGGTCGCAGCCCTCCGGAATCAGGGGCGATGGAATGACACCCTGAAGGGGTGTCAGAGGCGGACAACGCTATCAGGGGCACCAGGAAACGGAAGGGGTTATGGCTTGACGGGGGGCAAATGGGAGGGATGCTGATTGCCATGAAATCTGATCATTCTGCGAAAACGGTACATTCGGCGAATGCGGGCGATTCACACGAGCAGTCGCTTTCGGGCGTGCTGGGAATGAGCGGAATCCGGCGGCGGCGTTTTCTGGGGCAGTTGGCGGGTGGCGGCGGGGCTTTGCTGGCTCCGGGGCTGCTGGGTCTGGCCCGCGCTGGCGAGACGGCGGGCGGGGCGCGGGGCCTTGTGTTTCACGACCGCGACGGCAGCGGACGTCCCAATGGCGGCAATCCGGGCGTGCCCGGTGTGGCGGTGTCCAATGGACGCGATGTGGTGCTCACCGATGGCAACGGACGATGGGACCTGCCGGTGCTCGACGACAGTCCGTCGACTGATTTTTTCGTGATCCCGGGGCGGGGGTGGACGACGCCGATGAATGCGGATTGGACGCGCCGGGCGCACTACACCTATCATCCACAGGGTTCGCCCGACCTGCATCACGCCGGTTTTCCCGCCTCCGGGCCGATGCCCGAGTCGGTGGATTTCGCGCTGCGGGAAGAGGATCAGCCGGATCGTTTTTCGGTGTTGGTGTGCGGGGATCCGCAGCCGCGGGACCTGCGCGAGGTGGATTACCTGGCGCGCACGGTGCCCCCCGATTTGTCGCGGGAAGAGGCCGCCTTCGCCGTGGCACTGGGCGATATTCTTTTCGACGACCTGGCCATTTTCCCCCAACTACGCGGCGCGCTCGCGGCATCCGGGCTGCCGTGGCACTACGTGATCGGCAATCACGATCTGAATTTCGACTCGAAAAATCACGCCCTCTCGCGGGAAACATACCGCCATCAGGTGGGACCGACCACCTACTCCTTCGACCACGGGCCGGTGCATTTTATCGTGGTGGACAATGTGGAGTGGATGGGAGCCAATCCGGACAACCCGCTGTCCACCGGAAACTACCGCGGATACGTGCAGGAGCGCGACTTGCAATTCATCGCCAATGACCTTGCCCACGTGCCCAAGGACCGGCTGGTGGTCGTGTTCATGCACATCCCGCTCTACAATCCGCTTTCCCAGGGCGACCGCGCCCTGACTCTCAATCGCGAAAAGCTCTGCGCTCTGTTGGCCGACCGCCCCCACACGCTCTCTTTCTCGGCACACACGCACTGGCATCTGCATACAACGGTCGGGGCGGAGGAGGGCTGGCCGGGCGAGGGTCGACACCACCACGTGATTTCGGGCACGCTTTGCGGCAGTTGGTTCCGCGGGTCACCGGACTTCAATCAGGTGCCGATCGCCGTGATGGGCGACGGCACACCCCGCGGTTACCAACGCGTGGAATTCGAGGGCAACCGCTACACCATCGACGGCTACAAAACCCTCGGCGGCGACAAGCGCAGCCAGATGCACCTGTATATCGCCGATGAGGTGAGCGCATCGGCGGCGGCCGAAACACCCTTTCATGCCAATGTCTATGCGGCCGGAGAAAAGGCCCGCGTCAGGGCGCGCATCGGCGGCGGCGATACCTGGCGCGAAATGAAGCGCACCAGCGAACCGGACCCGCTTTTTACCTCCCTGGCAATACGCGATGCCGACCTCGAGCTGCCATGGCGCCCGTTGCCCCGCCCGATGGACTGCCCGCACCTGTGGCGCGCCACGCTGCCAGAGGGCCTGGAACCCGGCTCGCACACCCTCGAGGTCGAAGCCGAGGATGGCTTCGGCCACGTGTGGCGCGAATCCCGCGCCTTCCGGGTGGTGTAGACGGCATTCATCTCATTTGCACCCACCCACGCTTCCTGCTCAATACCTTCCCTAACGGAACACTCGTTCTCTTGATCGGAAGTCACTGAACTTTGCCTTCCAATATTTAATTGAAATTATCCCAAGGAATTCCGCCTCAAAATCCTTTCTAAATCGCCCCCTCGGGCCCGGCAGGGAAATTCCGCCGAACCATGGACAACCACAAACCTCTGAGTTGAAACAACTGTGCGCCTCAACAATTCCCGATCATCCTGGCACCTCAAAACCCAGGTTTTCAACCGAATCCATGACGCCGATGCCGCTCCGTTACCCTCAACACCTAAAAACGTCGCCTTCCGGGCACTTGGAATGGTCAGGAACCCCGTCTCTCCGCTGATGTTCCCCGAAACGGAAGCAACTCCCAGACCATTCACCCGGTGACACTACACCTCAGCGCCCCGTCGTTTTCCCGATCCCCAAAACCATTGCTGACCCGCAGCGCGCGCTGCGGCCACCAGGCTGGCCGCGCTGCCAGCCACTCGCCAGTAAAGCCTACCATACCACTCATTACCCGCTCCCACTCCTCCACCTCCACACGCATCCCCTCCAACACTGGCAGGGCTTCCGCCCCCAACGCCCCCTTCTTGTCCCTCCGCACACAACGTCTGGAAAAGAGGTCATGGAAGGCATGTGCACGGATGGAAAATTAATTGCACGAATGGAAAACCCGGGCATCTTGACGATTCCTCGTCGATTCAATCATATTATCGGGACGTTTTCACAACCACCTGACCCCCATGATTTGCCACACCGTTGCCATAGCACCGTTCCGTTTTTGCGCAGCACCAAGAACCCCGCTGGCAGTGGTTTGCGCCATACTCGCCCTGCTGCTCTTCGCGAGTTCTGCCGCGCAGGCGCACATTATTATTTACGGAGGACCACTCGTCTGCTTCGCGGAGCGGATCGGCGACAACCTTGAGCCCGCATGGAACGTGCCAATCACCGGCGTGGAAGAAGCGCCTCCCGTGGCGGACGCGGAATCGACGGGACCGATCTCGATCCACTTCGATGAGGCCTTGACCGAAACGACCAAGACCATCGGCGACGACTACTTCGACTGGCTCGATGTTCATGTCTCCGGCCTGTCACTCGGGCAGTCGGTCGTGATCGAGCGCTTCCTCGTCGATAACGAAGA
>SLCJ01000036.1 GCA_007125835.1 Verrucomicrobiales bacterium
ACCCTCCTCCCCGGCAGGCACCAACAGCCGCCGACTCCCTCCCCACGCTTCCCCTCGCAATCGCCGCTCCATCCCATACCCTACCCCACCCCCCAAACCCGCGCAACATAAAAATACCTGATATTTTATTTTTTCAATTTAATTTATATTAGCAGGTATTTAAATTGGAATCTTTCAGGATTCGAGGGACCGGGCGAGGAGCCAGAGGATGTCGGAGAGGCGGTTGAGGTAGATGAGGATGGGTTCGCTGAATTCTTTTTCGCATTCGGCGAGGTCGAGGGTATCGCGTTCGGCGCGGCGGGCGACGGCGCGTGCGAAGTCGAGAGCGGCGGCAGTGCGATTGCCAGCGGCACCGGGGATGACCCAGCCGTTGAATTTCAGTCCTTCCATTTCGAGGGATTTGCCGAGTTGGGTGATGCGCTCGACGTGTTCGGTGGTGATGCGCTCGAAGCCGTCCTTTTCGTAGCGGTTGAGGTCGGCGGCCTCGGTGGCGAGTTCGCCCATGAGGGGGATAAGTTCTTGCTGAATGATGCGAAGTTCGTCGACGATGCTGGTGAGTTTATCATGGGCGGCCTGGGCCCTGGCCATGCCAATGGCGGCGGTGAGTTCGTCGACGGTTCCGTAGGCGGCGAGACGGATGTCGGTTTTGGTAATCCGGCGTCCATAGAGGAGGTCGGTCAGGCCTTTGTCGCCGCGTTTGGTGGTGATGGACATGGTGTGAGGTGATGCTGTTTTTGTTGCCGTGTGTAGGGAGAAACGGGTATGGGGTGCGATCGGAGCTGGGCCAAGTTGCAAGTTACAAGTGGCATGGTTCATGGGTCGACAGTCGACAGTGGGCCGGGTGATGGCAGGGGAAGTTGATTGGGGAGGCGTGTGGTGGTTTAGAGGCGGATGCCGGGTGGGACTTCCTTAATGGTCCTCTCCCTCGGGGTAAGGATCTCGCCTTCGCCCTTGCGGACGAGGACGGTGTGTTCGAAGTGGGCGGACGGGCGTCCGTCGCGGGTGACGACGGTCCAGTTGTCGCCGAGAACGCGGACAGCGGCGGTGCCGGCATTGATCATTGGCTCGATGGCGAGGATCATTCCTTCCCGAAGTCTGGGTCTGGTGCCGCGGCGTCCAAAATTTGGCACTTGGGGTTCCTCATGGAGGCGTCTGCCGACGCCGTGTCCGACGAACTCGCGGACGACCTTAAAACTTTGGGCGGAGGCGCATTCCTCGATGCTGGAGCAGAGGTCGCCGAGCATGACGCCATCGACGGCGTGGCGGATGGCGGTATCGAGGGCCTCCTCGGTGGTCCAGAGGAGGCGCAGGACATCGTCTGGCACGGAGCCGACGGGGACGGTGAGGGCGTTGTCGCCGATCCAGCCGTCTTTGACGATTCCGACGTCGATTTTGACAATGTCTCCCTCCTGGATCACCCGAGGGCCGGCGATGCCGTGGACGACCTCTTCATTGACGGAGATGCAGGTGTGGGAAGGAAAGCCGCGATAGCCGAGGAAGGCGCTTCGCACTCCGGCGCTTTTCATAAGGGATGCGGCAATCTGGTCGATGGCCAAGGTGGTAACTCCCGGATGGACCTGTGTGGCGACTTCGCGGAGAATGGCTGCGGCGCATTCTCCCGCAGCCTGCATGGCAGTGATCTGCCGGCCTTTTCGAATGGGTATCGGAGGTTGTCTCATGTGGTGGCGGCGAATTGGCTTCCGATTTCGCGAAGGCGGGCCTCCACGTCGCCGACGGACCCTGTGGCATCGGCCACCGGGAGAATGCCGTATTTGGTGGTTGCTTTCGTGGTCCGAGTGGCAAAATCCTGATCGTCGCGAGTGCGCTGGCGGATGGTGTTTCCCGCCGAGAATGATTCCCAGACGAAGTGACTGACGAGCTTATGGGCCTGTGTTCCCTTGCCAGAGGCCGGCGGGCCGAGGAGAATCAGCAGGGGCGAGACCATGGATTGGCGGGGGCGAACAGGCCGGGATCAGCGTGCGATGTAGGCGCTCATGCCGATGATGATGAGGACGGCGGCGAGCACATAGAGCCAAAGGAGGGTTCGGTTGCTGGCGGCGCGGCTGACACCGCCGCCGACCTTCGGTCGTTCGTTGCGGCCACGGATTTTGCCTTTGCGGAGGAATCCATCGTATTGGCGCTGGAGCAGATGGGTTTCGGCCTGGCGCATAATGTCGAGGAGGACACCGACGAGAATGAGCACCGACGTCCCACCAAAGAATTGTGCGGCGGTGGGCGGCACGCCCATCTGCAGGTTGATGAAGGCCGGAAGGGTGGCGATGATGGTGAGGAACACCGCGCCGGCAAAGGTAAGGCGGCTCATCGAGTAGTCGAGGAAATCGGCGGTGGGTTTGCCGGGCCTGACGCCTGGAATGTAGCCGCCGTTCTTTTTGAGATCCTCGGCGATTTGCCCAGGCTGGAACATGGTGGCGACCCAGAAATAGGAGAAGAAGAAGATCATGAGCCCCATGACAAGGTGGTGTATCCAAGAGGCAGGGCTGGCGAGGTGATAGCCAAAGAAATTCTGTACGAAGTCGCTGTTGGGGAACATCGGCTGGAGAATGGCGCTGGGGAAGGTGAGGATGGCTTGCGCGAAAATGATGGGCATCACGTTGGCGTAGTTCACCTTGAGCGGCATGTATTGGCGTTGGCCGCCATAGACTTTGCGGCCGACGACGCGCTTGGCGTATTGGATGGGAATCCGGCGCTGTGCCTGCGTGATGGAGATGACGCCTGCGACGACGATGGCGAGGAAGGCGAAGATCATCACGAGGATGGCCGGGCTGAGCGGTCCCATCTCCGGGCCGCCGATGACATATTTGTCCCAAACCTGGACCAGGGCGGCGGGCAGGGTGGAGATGATATTGACGGCAATAATGAGTGAGATGCCGTTGCCGATTCCCCGCTCGGTGACCTGTTCGCCGAGCCACATCAGAAACATGGTGCCGGCGACAATTGTGGAGATGGCAGAGACGTAGTAGACCCAGGTCGGGTCGGGAACGAGGGGGCCGAATCTGTCCACATCGAAGCCGGCCAGGAAGGGGTTAGTGCTCGGGTTGACGAGGGATTTGGCGAGGAAGCTTCCTTGCAGCAGCGACAGGGCGATGGTGACGTAACGCGTGTATTGGTTGATTTTCTGCTGGCCGCCCTCCTCGCGGGAGAGCTTGTTGAGGCGTGGCACAACGGCGCGAAGCAACTGCATCATAATGGCCGCGCTGATGTATGGCATGATGCCGAGGGCGAACACGGCGCAGTTGACGAGGGCGCCGCCGGAGAAGATGTTGACCATGGCCCCGAGGGCGGCGGCACCGGCGGTGGCGTCGAGATCATCGAGGCGGATGTCGATGAAGTTCTGGAGGGCTACGGCGTCGACACCCGGGAGGGTGAGGGCGGAGCCGAAGCGCACCACCACGATGATCATGAGGGTGAAGAGGATGCGCTGGCGCAGCTCCGGGATCCGGAAGACGTTCGTGAAAGCAGAGATCATGGTCTTGGGGTTGGGAGATCCGGGAGATCCGGAGCTTTTTGTGTGGAAGTGGAGATGTCTTGGAAAAACGAAGCGAGGGCGGCCGCTGAAGCGGACACCCTCCGGGACTCAAGCCGTGTTTGGGAAAAAGGCAAGCGGCTCGTGACCGGGGTGCCCGGGCGCATCGCGGTCAGGATTCGCTGACGCCAGCGATGGAGCCACCCGCCTGCTCGATTTTGGCGCGTGCACCGGCGCTGATTTCGTCGACGTTGACGGTGAGTTTGCGGGTCAGGGTGCCGTTGCCGAGGATCTTGATGGCATCGTAGCGTCCCTTGACCAGGCCTTTGGCGGCGAGGGATTCGGCATCGACAGTATCGCCGTCGGCGAAGACGGATTCGAGGCGCGCGACATTGACGGCGGCGACCTTGCGTGCGAAGGCGGCGTTGCTGAAGCCTTTTTTGGGCAGGCGGCGGTGGAGGGGCATCTGGCCGCCTTCGAATCCGGGACGGATCGTGGCACCGGAGCGGGATTTCTGACCCTTGTGGCCTTTGCCGCAGGTCTTGCCGAGGCCGGAGCTTTCACCGCTTCCGAGGCGCTTGCGGCGGTGCTTGGAACCTGGGTTTGGTTTGAGTTCGTGAATTCTCATGGGATGGGGAGGTGGGTGTGGAGACGGGCCGCGGGCGGACCGGATCCGGCTCAGGCATTGGCATTGGCATTGGCGGGCTCTGCGGAACGCTTGCCGCGCAATTTGTAGATCTCGTCCTTGGTCTGAAGTTGTTCGAGGGCGTCGAGGGTTGCCTTGACGACGTTGGATGGGTTGTTGGAGCCGAGGGATTTGGCGAGCACGTCCTTGACGCCGACGGCTTCGAGAACGGAGCGCACGCCACCGCCGGCGATCAGGCCGGTACCTTCGGAAGCGGGGCGAAGGAGCACTTTACCGCCGCCGAATTCGCCCCAGACATCGTGGGGGATTGTGCCTTCGACAATGGGGAAGCGCACGAAATTGCGGCGGGCGATTTCACTTGCCTTGCGGATGGCCTCGGCTACCTCGTTGGCTTTGCCGAAGCCGACACCAACCTGACCTTCGCGGTCGCCGGCGACGACCAGAGCGGAGAAGCTGAAGCGGCGTCCGCCTTTGACCACTTTGGCGCAGCGGTTGATGTGGACGACCTTTTCGTGGATTTCGGGGCCACCTTCCTCTTCGCCGTCGCGGCCACGCTGAGGTCCGCGGCCGTCGCGTCCGCGTTGGGGTCCGCGTTGGGGTCCGCGGCCCTGACGGTCGCGGCGCTGTTCCCTGGCTTCGGCGGGAGCCGGGGCAGTGGGAGCTTCGGCTTTCTTTTCCGTTTCCGTCGCCCCGGCGGCCGCCTGCGGGGCGCTGCTTTCGGCGGGTGGGGTAGCAGGCTCCGCAGCCTCTTCCGACGGAGTCGATTCGGCAGCGGTCTCGGCGGCGGCAGCTTTGGGATCCGCTTCCTCTTGAGTTGGCGTTTCTGGGGCCGGCGCTTCCGGGGTAGTTTGGGATTGGACTTCGGCTTCGTTTTCGGGCCGTGCGTTGTCCTGGTCGTTACTGGTCATGGGCTTTGGGTCGGTGTGCGGATTAGAATTTGAGGCCGCCTTCGCGTGCGGCATCGGCCAAGGCTTTGACCTTGCCGTGGTAGAGGAAGCCTCCGCGGTCGAATACGACATCGGTGACACCGGCCTTGGCGGCGCGCTCGGCGATCAGTTTGCCGATTTTGGTTGCCACATCCTTGTTGGCGGCTCCGGAGGAGACGACATCCTTTTCGGTGGTTGAGGCGGCGGCCAGGGTGCGTCCGGCGGAATCGTCGATGACTTGGGCGTAAGCGTGTTGATTGGAGAAGTGAACGGCGAGCCGCGGTCTTTCGGGGGTGCCGGCCAGCTTCTTGCGAATGCGGCGGTGCACCTTGCGGCGGATCTCCTTGCGATTGATCGTCTTCATAGGATGGCGTGGGATGGGTCTGCGATTGGGGCGCGGTGCTTTTACTTGGCAGTTTTGCCCTGTTTGCGGCGCACGTGTTCTCCGGCGTAGCGGACACCCTTGCCCTTATAGGGCTCCGGCGGGTAATAGGCGCGCACATCGGCGGCGAACTGTCCGACGGCATGCTTGTCGATGCCTTCGACGCGGATTTTGGTGTTGTCGGTGACGGTGACCTTGAGGCCTTCCGGGATGGGGTGCAGGAGGTCGTGGGAGTAACCGAGGTTGAGGTCGAGTTTATCCCCTTTGACGGCGGCGCGGAAGCCGACGCCGACGATTTCGAGGTCGCGGGTAAAGCCGGTGGACACGCCGGTGATCATGTTCTGGATCAGGGCGCGGGCGGTGCCGTGGAGGGCGCGCGCGCGGCGGTCTTCGGTGGTGCGAGTGATGGTGGCCTCGGTTCCTTCCAGGGACACCTCGACGCAGTCGGGGATGCGGTATTGGAGTTTGCCTTTGGGGCCCTCGACGGTGGCGAGACCGCTCTCGTCGATGGAGATGGCGACCTTGTCGGGGATGGTGATTGGTTTCTTGCCTACGCGTGACATGGGAATGGTTCCTTTGGTTGGGTGGTTACCAGACGAGGGCGAGAAGTTCGCCGCCGACGTTTTCGCGGCGGGCCTTGGCTCCGCTCATGACGCCGCGGGAGGTGGAAAGAATGGAAATCCCGAGGCCGGAGCGTACACGTGGGATGTCGGCGACGGGGACGTAGTGGCGGCGGCCCGGCTTGCTGACCCGTTTGAGGTCGGTGAGAACCGGAGTGCCGTTTACCAGTTTGGTTTTGACGACCAACTGTGGGAAGCGGCCGCTTTTGTCAACCTCGTAGTTCCAGATGTAGCCCTCTTCCTTGAGGATACGGGCGATGTCCTCCTTGATACGGGAGTAGGGGGCGCGGGTTTCCTCGAGGCCCGCGCAGCCCGCGTTCTTGACGCGGATGAGGAAGTCGGAGATGGGATCGGATTGGCTCATGGGATCGGAAAGTGGGGTGTGCGCGTGTCAGGCGGCGGGTTCGGCGGCTTTGGCAGGTTTGCGGAAGGGCATGCCCAGTTCGGCGAGGAGGGCGCGTCCCTCGTCGTCGGTATCCGCCGTGGTGACGATAATAATGTCGAAGCCGACGGTGCGTTTGACCTTGTCGAGTTCGATTTCGGGGAAGATCGTCTGGTCGGTGATCCCGAGGCAGTAGTTGCCCCGGCCGTCGAAGGCTTTGGGATTGACGCCGCGGAAGTCGCGCACTCTGGGGAGAGCGGTGCGGATCAGGCGCTCGAGGAATTCATACATACGGGGCCCGCGCAGGGTGACTTTGGAGCCGATGAGGTCGCCTTTGCGGAGCTTGAAATTGGAGACGGCGATTTTGGAGCGCGTGGGTACTGGTTTTTGTCCGGTGATCAGGGCGATCTCGGCCATGGCGTCTTCGACGGCCTGCTTGCGATCGGCTTCCTTGCCGAGACAGGTGTTGACGACCACCTTGGCGACCTTGGGCACCTGGTGGATGTTGGTGTAGCCGAAGCGCTCCTTGAGCGCTGGAACGGCCTTCTCCTTGTATTCTTGCAGTAGGGTGGGTGTCATGGTTGCCTCCTCGTGGTTCCCCGCGGGCGGGGCCTTCGGGTTTGCTTGTTTTTTGGGGCGGCTTACGTGCCGGTGGATTCGGTATGGACCTTGCGGACGTTGGAAATATGGATGGGGCCTTCCTTGTCGATGATGCCGCCTTCGGGGAAAGTCTGGTTGCGCTTCTGATGTTTTTTGATCATGCGGACGCCTTCGACGAGGACATGGCCTTTTTCGGGAAGGACGCGCAGGACGGTGCCAGTGGCTCCTTTGTGGTTGCCGGCGATGACTTCAACGGTATCGCCCTTTTTGACGTGTGTTTTGATTCTGCTCATAGCACTTCCGGGGCAAGGGAGACGATTTTCATGAAGTTTTTCTCGCGCAGTTCGCGTGCGACAGGCCCGAAAATCCGGGTGCCGCGCGGGTTGCCATCCTTATCGATGATGACAATCGCGTTGTTGTCGAAGCGGAGGATGGATCCGTCTTCGCGGCGGACGGGGTATGCGGTGCGGACGACGACGGCGCGGACGACCGATCCTTTTTTGATGTTGGCTGTGGGGATCGATTCGCGGACGTGCGCGGTGATGACATCGCCGACACGGGCGGAGCGTGTGCGCTTGCCGATGACGCCGATCATTTTGGCCATGCGGGCGCCGGTGTTGTCGGCCACCTGCAGCTGGGATTCCATCTGGATCATAAGATTTCTCTTTGGTGTTGTGCGGGCGGGCCGCCCGACGGGGTGTGAATCAGTGTGCGAGCACCTCGACGAGGCGCCAGCGTTTCAGCTTGCTGAGGGGGCGTGTTTCGACGATGCGGACCTTGTCGCCTTCCTTTGCCTCGCCTTTTTCGTCGTGGGCGTAGAATGTCTTGGAACGTTTGATGATTTTCTTGAAGCGCGGGTGGGGCACCCGGCTGATGAACTCGACGACGATGGTTTTGTCCATTTTGGCGGAAACCACGACGCCGACGCGGGTCTTGCGGAGGCCCTGCGCGGGGGCGGCGGGCTCGGTGGCCGGGTTCTGAGTTTGGGGATCGGTATCGGTCATGGCGTGTAAGCGGTTCTTGTGCCGGGGAGATCTTGGAGCCTGGGTGGTCAGGCGGTGGCGGAAGCCTTGCGGCGTTCGTTGATCAGGGTTTCGATGCGTGCAAGTTCGCGGCGCACCAGTCGGATGCGTGCGGGGTTTTCGAGCTGGTCGGTGGATTTCTGAATGAAGAGGTTCTTGGACTCTTGCTTCAGCTCGCGGCGGCGGGCCGTGAGTTCCTCGACGGTCATTTCTCTGAGTTCCTTGATTTTCATGGCGTGGCGGCTGCTGGGGTGAGTGGCGCGGGCTCAGAGGCCGGCGCGTTTGACGAAACGGCAGCGGATGCCGAGTTTGTTGGCGGCGAGGCGCATGGCCTCCTTGGCCTGGGATTCGGTGCAGTTGGAAAGCTCGAAGAGCATGTGTCCGGGGCGGACGACGGCGACCCAGCGGTCGAGCGCGCCCTTACCCTTACCCATCCGGGTTTCCGGGGGGCGTGAGGTGACGGGCTTGTGGGGAAAAATGCGGATCCAGAGTTTGCCTTTTCGTTTGAGGTGGCGGTTGATGGCCACCCGGCAGGATTCGATCTGGTTGGCGGCCACCCAGCCGCGACCGAGGGATTGGAGGCCGAAATCGCCGAAGCTCACCTCGTTGCCGCGGCTGGCATTGCCGGCGCGGCTTCCGCGGTGGGTTTTGCGGTATTTGACTCGTTTGGGCATCAGTGGCATGGCGGATCGGTCCTTTCTTGCTGGTTAAAAGTGTGGGTAGGCGTGTGGAATCGGGGAAATCGTAGGTGAGGGGAGTGGCGTTGGTGTGTGTCAGGCACCGCGGCGCGGGCCTGGGCGGCCACCGGGGCGCGGGCCGCCTGGGCGGCGCGGGCCGCGCGGCTGTTCGCCGCTGTCCTCTTTCTTATTGACCCAGACTTTAATGCCGATGACGCCGTAGACGGTGCGGGCTTCGGCGAAGCCGTAGTCGAGGGGGACACGGAGGGTTTGAAGGGGCACTTTGCCGCGGCGGTACCATTCGGCGCGGGCGATGTCGGCTCCGCCGAGGCGTCCGGCGACGCGGATGCGGATGCCCTCGGCGCCGAAGTCCATGGCGGTCTGGAGGGCGCGTTTCATGGCGCGGCGGAATGAGATCCGGCGTTCGAGCTGGACGGCGATGTTCTCGGCGACGAGCTGGGCGTCGGTTTCCGGCTGTTTGATTTCAAAGATGTCGACTTTGACCTGCTTGTCGCCGGCGATGCGGGAGAGATCGGTGGTGATGTCCTCGATCCCCTGCCCCTTGCGGCCGATGACCAGGCCCGGACGCGCAGTGTGGAGGGTGACGCGGACGCTGTTCCAAGCACGCTCGATATTGACTTTGGCAAGCCCGGCAAAAGGCAGCTTATTGCGGATGTAGTCGCGTATGGCGATGTCGTTGCGAAGGTTCTCGGTGTAGTTCTTACCGGTGGCGAACCATTTCGAGCGCCAGTCTTTATTGACGGCGAGGCGGAATCCGACTGGATTGACTTTTTGTCCCATGGCAGGTGGAGTGTAAAGGGGTTGGAATCAGCTTTCTTGTGAGGTTTGCTCCTTCGCGGCGGTGGCGGACTTGCGCCCGGAGCCGCCCTTGGTTTTGGGCTCCGGCAGCGGGATTTCGTCGGTGACGATGATACGGATGTGAGATGTGCGCTTTTGGTAAGGGTGGGCGCTGCCGCGGGCGGCGGGCTTGAAGCGTTTGAAACGAGGTCCTTCGCCGACCTGGGCTTCCTTGATGACGAGAGTGTCGGCGGGGATTTCGTGGTTATTCTCCGCGTTGGCGATGGCCGAGCGCAGGGTTTTGGCAACCAGCGCGGCGGATTTTTTCGGCGTGAAGTTGAGGATGTCAAGCGCCTGGCTGACGGGGAGGCCGCGAATTTCACGGACGACGTCCCTCACCTTGAGGGGCGAGATGCGCGCGTAGCGGGTGATAGATTTGACTTCCATGTTTCGGTATGGGTTGGATTGGGTAAAGGGTCTGGATGCGGGCTTAATCGAGGAGACGTGGTCGGGCGCGATCGCCGACGCCGAGGGAGGCCACATCGAGGGTGGCATCGACGGGCACGACGCCGGCGATATCGCGTCGGACATCGACGCCGAGGCCGGTGCCGAGGCGTCTATCCTGGCGCATGAATTCGACGGGCATTCCGATGCGCACGCCGGAGCGTGTGCCGGCGTCGATCACGGCGAGGTCGAGATCGCCGCTGATGCTGATGACGGAAGCGTCGGCGAGCAGAGTGGCCGGCAGGTCGAGCATATCGTCGAATCCGGGTGCGGCGGCGGCGGCAAGTTCCGCTTCGGCGGCGCGCACCTGGCTTTCGACGCGCATGCGCTGCTCGGCCTCGAGCTCTGGGCCTGTTTCGGCGAGGATCAGGAGGGTCTCCGCCATTTCGAGGATGCGGTGCCGGAGTTGGTCGTTGGCATCGGCGAGGCGATCTGTTTCGGCAATGGCCTCGATGAGGCGGCGGCGGGCGTCGCGGTCGCTCTGGTCGAAGAGGGACACGCCGAGGGTGTCGAGTTCGGAGCGGATGGCCGCCAATTCGGCACGTGTGGCACGCGAATCCTCGTTGGCGGCGGCGAGGCTGCGGGCGAGGGCGGCGTTCGATTCGCGCAGGCGGGCGTTTTCCTCCTCGAAGGCGCCGGCGCGGTCGAGCGCGGCGGCCAGAGCGACACGGAGTTCCTCGTCGCCAGCCGCCAGGGCGGGCGCGGCGGCGGCGCTCGCGATGGCGAGAGCGGCGGCGGCCCTGAAGGTGCTGGAGAGGAAACGTGTCATGGGGTGGGAGAAAAGCGGCTGCGATGGGGGCGCAGGATCGCGGGTTTACTTCTTGGTGGCGGCGCCGTGACCGGTGAATTTACGCGTGGGCGCGAATTCGCCGAGCTTGTGGCCGACCATGTTTTCGGAAACGTGAACGGTGATGAAATCCTTGCCGTTGTGGACGAGGAAGGTGTGGCCGACAAAGTCGGGCACGATCATCGATCCGCGCGACCAGGTCTTGATCGGCTTCTTGACGCCCGCTTCGTTGAGTTTGTCGACCTTTAGCAGGAGCTTCTGGAAGACGTAAGGTCCTTTTTTGAGTGATCTGCCCATGGGGATGAATCAGTGGTGGTGCGTTTGCAATGAATCGTGGCGTGGGATCAGCGGCGCTTGGTTTTGCGGCGCTGGAGGATGAATTTGCTGCTGCCTTTGTTCTTGTGGCGGGTCTTCTGTCCCTTGACGTGGCCCCAGGGGCTCTTGAGGTGTTGGCGTCCGCCGCCGGATTTGGATTTGCCCTCGCCACCGCCGTTGGGGTGGTCGATGGGGTTCATGCACATACCGCGCACGGTGGGGCGCACGCCCTGCCAGCGGGTGCGGCCGGCCTTTCCGGAGACCTCGTTCATGTGGTCGCGGTTGCCGACGGTGCCGACGGTGGCGTAGCAGCGCTCGTGGATTCGGCGGATTTCGCCGGAGGGGAGTTTGACGAGGGCGTAGCCGGTTTCGTAGTTGGAGAGGATGGCCTGCTGGCCGGCGGCGCGCGCGATCACCCCGCCGTTGCCTGGGGTCAGCTCGATGTTGTGGATCGCGGTGCCGAGGGGAATCTTGTGAAGCGGCAGGGCGTTGCCCACTTTGGGGGCGGCGGAATCGCCGGCCTCGACGGTGGCCCCGACCTCAAGCCCGCGCGGAGCGAGGATGTAGCTTTTCTGACCGTCCGGGTATTGGATTAGGGCGATGCGACAGGTGCGGTTTGGATCGTATTCGATGCCGAGCACCTTGGCGGCCTCGCCGTGGCGGGAGCGCTTGAAGTCGACCAGACGGTAGCGGCGCTTGTGGCCGCCGCCGATGTGGCGGGTCGTGATGCGTCCGGTGTTGTTGCGGCCACCGGATTTCTTAAGGGGCGCAAGAAGGCTCTTCTCCGGCTTCTTCTTGGTGATCTCCTCGAAGGTGGGAAGCTCCTTGTACCGCATCGGCGGTGTAAGTGGTTTGAATGTCTTGAGTGGCATGGCTGGGTGTTTCCTTCCGTTCTGGCGGTTGGGGTGGCGCGGCGGCGGCGTCAGACAAGCTCGATGGTTTCCCCGTCGGCAAGTTTGACGATGGCTTTTTTCCAGTGGGCGGTGCGGCCGTAGTTGGCGCGGCGCTCGCGGCGTTTCTTGCCGTCGTAGTTGCAGGTGTTCACGGACTCGACCTTGACGTCGAAGAGGCGTTCGACGGCCTGGCGGACCTCGACCTTGGTGGCCTTGCGATCGACCTGGAAGACGAACTCGTTGTTGTTTTCCTGGCCGAGAGTGGCTTTCTCACTGAGGCGCAGGCGCTGGATGATTTGAAGCGGATCTCTCATGACTTCCGGGTTCTTTTGGCAAGGGTTTGGAGGGCGTCGGTGGTGATGACGATGCGGCGGTATTTGACCAGCTGCTCGACGTTGGCTTCGTCGGCGGTCATGAGCAGCAGTTTCTCGACATTGCGTGCGGCAAGGTAGGTTTTGTCGTCGAAGGCGGTGGCGATGACGAGTACCGAGCCGCCATCGATGCCGAGGGCGGAAAGTTGGGACACCACTTCCTTGGTCTTGGGAGCGGAGACGGAGAAATCCTCAACCATCTGGATGTCGCCGCCGAGGATACGGGCGCTGAGTGCGGCGCGAAGGGCGAGGCGGCGTGTGGTTTTAGAAACCTTTTTGGAGTAGTCGCGGGCGCGAGGGCCGAAGACGACGCCGCCCTTGACGAAGATGGGGGCGCGTTTGTCGCCGTGGCGGGCGTTGCCGGTGCCCTTCTGGCGGTAGATCTTGCGGTTGTTGCCGCTTACCTCGCCGCGGGTCTTGGTGTGGGCGGACCCGGTGCGGCGGTTGGCGCGCATGGCCGTGATGGTGTCGTGCACGGCCTGGCGGCCGCGGCCGTCCTCGATCACGTCAATGGAGGCGGCGCGTGCCTCGTCTGCGGTGAGTGGAGTGGCTTTCATGGGGAGAAAAGGGATAGGGATTCAGGAGGCGCGTTCAGCCTTTGGCGGGAGCCGGTTTTTTCTTGGCGGGGCGGACGATGACGAAGCCGTTTTTGGGGCCGGGAATCGCGCCGGAAATCAGGAGGGCACCGTCTTCGGCGCGGACGGAAACGACTTTGAGGTTCTGCACGGTGCGGCGGACGACACCATCGTGGCCGGGCATTTTCTGGTTTTTCCAGACGAGGCCGGGGGTGGAGCCGGCGGCGATGGCACCCGGGCGGCGGTGCATCATTGAGCCGTGGCTCATGTTCTGGCCGGAGAAGCCGTGGCGCTTGACGACACCTTGGAAGCCTTTACCCCGGGTGGTGCCGATCACGTCAACCCACTGGCCATCGGCGAACATAGTGGCACCGGGGTGTTCGGCGCCAGCTTCTGGAAGGTCGGAGGCGTTTTCCACGCGGAATTCGCGAACCAGTTGTTTGGGGATGGCTCCGTGTTTGGAGAAATGCCCGCCTTCGGCCTTGGTGACGCGCTTGGCCTTTTTGTCGGTAAAGCCGGCTTGTACCGCGTTGTATCCGTCCTTGTCGGCGCTTTTGACCTGGACCCATTCGTTTCCGGCCACGTCGACGACGGTGACGGGCGTCATGCGTCCGCTTTCCTGGTCGTAGACCCGGGTCATGCCGATTTTCTTTCCTAGCAGTCCGATGCTCATGATCTTTCTCCTGATGGTTGGGAGTGGTGGCGTAGTGCCAAAATTACAGGCGGACGGTGATGTCTACGCCGGCGGGGAGGTTGAGTTTTTTCAGTTCATCGACGGTGCCCGGAAGCGGGTCGACGATGTCGAGCACGCGTTTGTGCGTGCGGATTTCGAATTGCTCGGCCGATTTCTTATCGACGTGGACCGAGCGGTTGACGCTGAATTTTTCGATGCGGGTGGGCAGCGGGATGGGTCCTGCGACCTTGGCTCCGGTGCGCTTGGCCGTCTCGACGATCTCGCGGGCGGAGCGGTCGACGGCACGTGAGTCGTAGGCGCGAAGGCGGATGCGGATGGATTGTTTTTGCATGGCGGTGGGGAAAGAGCGGTTGGGGTGTCTTTTACTTGCCTTCGCCCCGCTGGGCGACGATTTCCTCGACGATATTCTGGGGAACGGGTTCGAAATGGGAGGGGGTCATGCTGTAGTCGGCGCGCCCGCTGGAGAGCGTGCGGATGACGGTGGAGTAGCCAAACATTTCGGAGAGCGGCACATCGGCGCGGACGATGCTGAGGCCGCCTTTGGAATCGATGGCGGTGATTTTGCCGCGGCGGCGGTTGAGATCGCCCATGATGTCGCCCTGGAATTGCTCCGGGGTGTTACACTCGACGGCCATGAGCGGCTCAAGAAGGATGGATTTGGCTTTTTTCATGCCGTCGCGCATGGCAAAAATGGCCGCCATTTTGAAGGCGTTTTCGTTGGAATCGACCTCGTGATAGGAGCCGTCGAGAATTTCAACGTGAAGGTCGACGACCGGATATCCGCCGATGACGCCGTTGAGCACGGCTTCTTTGACGCCATTGAACACGGCGTTCATGTATTCCTTGGGAATGGCTCCGCCGACGACTTTGTTCTCAAGGGTGAGGCCCTTGCCCCTTTCGAGCGGCGTCATCTTGAGGACGACGTGGCCATACTGGCCGCGTCCACCGGACTGCTTGACGAGTTTGCCTTCGCCGCCGGTTTCGCGGGTGATCGTCTCGCGGTATGCGATTTGCGGTTTGCCGGCGTTGGCGTCGACCTTGAATTCGCGAAGCAGGCGGTCGCGGATGATGTCGAGGTGGAGTTCGCCCATGCCGGAGACAATCGTCTGGCCGGTTTCCTCGTCGGTTTTGACTGTAAAGGTGGGATCCTCGTCGGAAAGGCGCTGCAGCGCGTTGGCCATTTTCTCTTGGTCGGCCTTGGTTTTTGGCTCGATTGCCATGGAGATGACCGGTTCCGGGAAGGAGGGCGGTTCGAGGACCACTTCGTTGCCCTGCTCGGTGAAGGTGTCACCAGTGCGCACGTCGCGCACGCCGACCATGGCGGCAATGTCCCCGGCGTGGCAGACGTCGATGTCGGTGTGCTGGGCGGCTTGGATTTGAATCAGGCGGCCGACGCGTTCGGAGCGCCGCGTGCGTGGGTTGTAGATGGTGTCGCCTTTGGCTACAGAGCCGGCGTAGACGCGGAAGAACACCAGCTTACCGACGAATTTATCGGCCCAAAGTTTGAAGGCAAGGGCGACGAATTTCCCGTCGTCGCTGGTGGGCACTTCGATGCGGGTTTCCTCGTCATCGGGATCCTGGCCAACAGCGGCGGCGATGTCGAGGGGGCCAGGGAGGTAGTCGATCACGGCGTCGAGCAAGGCCTGGACGCCTTTGTTTTTGAAGGCGGAGCCACCGGCGACGGGAATGATCTTGTTGGCCACGGTGGCGCGGCGAAGCGAAGCTTTCACATCCTGGATGGTGATTTCCTCCTCCATCAGGAATTTTTCGCCGAGTTCGTCGTCGACGTTGCACAAGCGCTCGACAAGTTCCTCATAGGCAGCGTCGGCGATGGCCTGGTTCTCTTCGGTCAGCGCTTCGACGGCGTATGTCGAGCCGAGTTTGTCGTCGTCGGAGAAAATGATGGCACGTTTGTTGACCACATCAATCTGCCCCTTGAGCAGGTCCTCGGCGCCGATGGGGATCAGGATCGGAGCCGCGTTGGCTCCGAGCTTGGTGCGGATGTCTTCGACGGCGGCGTCGAAGTTGGCTCCGACGCGGTCCATCTTGTTGACAAAAGCGATGCGGGGCACGCCGTACTTGGTGGCCTGCCGCCAAACGGTTTCCGACTGCGGCTGCACACCGGCAACACCGCAGAACACGGCCACGGCACCATCAAGCACGCGCAGCGAGCGTTCGACCTCGGCGGTGAAGTCCACGTGACCCGGGGTGTCGATGATGTTGACACGGAAGTCCTGGCCTTCGAACGCTTTGTAGAGGCCCTCGGTGGGAAGTTGTTTCCAGGAGCAGGACACCGCAGCCGACGTGATCGTGATGCCGCGTTCTTTTTCCTGCGCCATCCAGTCGGTGGTGGCGGCTCCATCATGCACCTCGCCGAGGCGATGGATCATGCCCGTGTAGAACAGAATCCGCTCGGTGAGGGTGGTTTTGCCAGCATCGATGTGCGCGGCGATCCCGATGTTGCGGGTGCGCTCAAGGGGAAACGGACGTTTGCTTGGGGATGACTTCGACATGGGTCGTGAAAATGACTTCGAGAAGACGGGAGAATGCTGATGCGGACCGTCGCAGTGAAAGTTACCAGCGGAAGTGGGCGAAGGCGCGGTTGGCCTGCGCCATTTTGTGCACTTCGTCGCGGCGGCGGACGGCGGAGCCTTGGTTGGAGGCGGCGTCGCGGAGTTCGTTGGCGAGAGCGGTGTGCATCGGCGTGCCGCGGCGCCCGCGTGCCGCGCCGACGATCCAGCGGATGGCCAGGGACTGCTGGCGATTGACGCTTACTTCCAGGGGCACCTGATAGGTGGCACCACCGACCCGGCGGCTCTTCACTTCGACGCGCGGTTTGGCGTTTTCGATCGCGCGGTTGACGAGTTCGATCGGATCGACATTCTCGCTGCCTTGGTTGGCGCGCTCGATGGCGGAATAGACGATGCGCTGGGCGGTGGACTTACGCCCCCGCTGCATGATTTTGGCGATCAGGGCGCCGACGAGGGCGCTGTCGTACCGGGCATCGCGTGTTTCAGGCCGGGTGTATACTCTTTTCCTGCGGGACATGGTGGCAGTGGATCGTGGGTGATTCGTCAAAAAGGGCGGGAACGGAAAAACCGCCCCCGCCGGTGGGATCGGAACGATAGCGGTTTATTTCTTGGCTTCTTTCGGGCGTTTGGCCCCGTATTTGGAACGGCCTTGGCGACGCTTTTCCACGCCGAGGGTGTCAAGGGCACCGCGCACGACGTGGTAACGGACACCGGGAAGGTCCTTCACCCGGCCGCCGCGCACCAGCACGATGGAATGCTCCTGTAGGTTGTGGCCTTCGCCGCCGATGTAGGCGATCACCTCGTGGCCGTTGGTGAGGCGCACTTTGGCGACTTTCCGCAAAGCCGAGTTCGGCTTCTTGGGCGTGCGGGTCATCACCTGCAAACAGACGCCGCGGCGCTGCGGGCACTTGGTGAGGGCGGGCGACTTGGATTTCTCCGCCGGCTTGAGGCGTCCTTTGCGGACAAGCTGGTTAATGGTCGGCATGGTTCTTGGCTGGGCTGTGAAAAGTGGTCGCGGGTGCGCCAGGCTCAAGAACCATCACGGCATCTTTTCCGGAGCCGCACCCGATAATCTGAGGAATCGCGTCCCTGCGAAAAACAGGGCATTGAATTCTCCCGCTCCGAAGAGGGGGCGAGAATTTAGGCGATTTCGCGGGCACCGCAAGAAATATTTTGCCGCCTGCGAAAAATTTTTTATTCGGGTTCGTTGGCGGTCGGATGCGGAGGCCACTGGCGGGCACGGGCACGGATGCGCCACAGGGCGGCAAACATGCGCAGCGGATCCCTGAGCATGCGCACTTTCGAGTCCGGCTGGTCGGCCCAATCCACGGGGATTTCCAACACTTTGACTCCAGTGTGGTTAAGCGCGGCGAGGATTTCCACATCGAAAGCGAAGCCCGTTTCGCGTAGCAGCGGCTCGATGGCCAGGTGGGCGGCGGCAGGCAGGACTTTCCCGCCGCACTGGGAATCATAAACATCGGGATCGATCAAGAGACCAACCATAGTGGCAAAGACGCGCCCCATGTAATGGCGTGAGGCGTGGCGGTCGACGCGCCGCCCTTTCATGCGAATGCGGCTTGCGAACACCGCCTTCCCAGGTTCCTGCCGTGCCACCGCGACGAGCCGCGCCATTTCGCCTGCGGAAACCGCCCCGTCGGCATCCATGAATGCGAGATGCGTGATAGTGGAAGCGAGATGATTCCATCCGGCGCGGACAGTTCCGCCTTTGCCGACATTCTGCGGCAGCTCGAGCAGTTCGAGACCGGGCATCGTGGTCACTCGCGACCGCACGGCTTCCCGCGCCGCCGCCACGAATTCCGGCGGCGAGCCGTCTTCGGCCACAAGGATGCGGCTGAAGGCGGGATCGAGGCCGGGCTCGGCGGCGATGTCATCCAGCAGACGCGGTATCGTCTCAAGCTCGCGAAAGCAGGGGATCACCAGACCGAGACGGAAGTCCCGGGCGGCCGGATCGTTTTGTGTTTCCCCGTCTGCGCTCACCTCGTGCAAGAATGCCCCGGATTCGGGAAATGCAAGGAAAGTTCACCGGCGGGGCGTGGTTTTTCCAGTATTTGGCTGTGCGGATCCGCGGCGACCTGACGCCGCTGGCGCACTCATCGGACGGCCGTTCTGCCCCACCAAACGCACGGTGAAATCGGCGTGATGTTGGACAAACTGCACGCGGAAATCCGGGAAATGATCCACAAACTGCCAGCGCCCCTGCCGGTTCGGGAAGGCATCGACCACCCTCACTTCCATATCCGCAATGCCCTGAACCACCCGCACACGCACATCCGGAAAATGGTCAACCACCTGGATGCGGCCGAATACCTGCTGGGCCTGCGGCGCGCCCGACCGGACCTGTGGCGCATTCTGCGGCACCGCTTCGGAGACAAAGGCCACCAGCGTGAGCAACGAAACCGACAACCACAGAAGGTAGTGAAAAATGCGCGATCCGGACAAGTTCATGGCATCAACGGGGACGCAGATTCCTGTGGATTTATTCAAATTCCGCTGAAGTTCGTGTCTCGTAGGTTCTGAGCTGATCAAACGACGCCTTGCGCCGGGGATTTGACTTGGAGCCGAGGGCAGACGTCAAGCCGTGCCGGGCGCAAACGCACTCATCGAAATTTGTCGCGGGGGTAGATGCCGGGCGACTGAATCAACCGCCGGACGAAATTGAATCCGATGAATTTTTGGCAAAAACACAAAGACTTGCATGATCATTCCCGACATCAATCTGATTCTATGCTCATAATTCACTGGCTCCCCATCACACAAAGGCCAGAGCCAGCCAGTGAGGGCGGTTTGAAACCGCCCCCCAACCTTCTCACAAGTACTCGCAAGGCCCCCATTCCGCACCCATCCACCCCATCTTTCTGTCAGCCAGCATGTTCTGTCATCGGTCTTGATAGCTTCGCAACAGGCTCGGGGGCAAGGATCCAGGCAAAATTGGTTGCGGCCTTTGGCAAATCATTTTAAACAAATTTTGGCAGGCAAATTACTCTGTTACCAATGCAATGCAACATCCCAATCATGAAGATTGTCGTCGGGAGATGCATCCGGTGGCGATGCAAGGTCGGGTGGTCGGGATCGATATCATTGATTGAAATGATGCCGCTTTCACCGTGAATTGCCGGGGTCCAGGTGGCTCCCAGATCACTATTATAGATAGCTGCTGTCGTCATTACGACTGGCGTTCCAGATCGAGCTGGTGAATGGCTTGTCGTCTGCGCCGAAGGCATGCCATGGCTCCGGCGATGACGGCGAGAAGTGGGACGCTGGGTTCCGGAACAACCACGATGGGGATCGTTGACGTGCTGGCAGCAGGCGTCGGAAGAAATGCGGTTAGCGATC
>SLCJ01000207.1 GCA_007125835.1 Verrucomicrobiales bacterium
AGCAGCCGATGCAGCGACTCCCGCTTCACTTTGCAACGCACCTTCGAAATCACGTTGTCCTGGCGGCGCTTAATTTCGAAGAACAAGGGTGTCGTCCCCTCCTGCTCGTAGTAGCGGATGCGCAGCTTGTGGCGGTTTTTGTCGCCGTTGATCGTGTGCATGTAGAGGTCGAGCATCTCCGAATCCAAATACAGGCTGTGCACCGGATACGAAAGGCTCTCGAACCGCCTGCCAAACTCATCCAACTCCAAATACGCCGAGACAAAATCCCGGATGGCCAGCGCCCTGTCCTCCGGAATGATGTACTTGAATTCAAATCTCTGCTGTTGAACCCTGTCCATGAGAGTGGGCAGTGCCGATACCCGACCAAGGCGGCACGAGCATTCGCGCCACAGTAAGGTGAGGAAACGGCAGCCGCCATTCGTGTTCTTTCAATGACAAAAGAGCCCATGTTTGTGAGGACTGCAAGTGAATTTGACAATTTCGTCACAAAGCGCCGACATCACAGCGTCCGTGTCGGCGACCTCGGGCGGAGCATCCCAAGGTGGACAAACTTGCGAAGGAGGCGAACTTACGCGCCGGGGGAATCCAGCCCCGCCCGGCAGACGTAAGACTGCCCGATTTACCAGCAACCCATCCCAAAGCAACCCATCCCATGTCAGACGAAGCCAAATGCCCATTTCTCCACGGCGGAACCAACGGCCCCTCCAACCGCGACTGGTGGCCCAATCAGCTCAACCTCTCCATCCTGCGCCAGCACTCCTCTCTGGCCAACCCCATGGAGCCCGACTTCGACTACGCCGCTGAGTTCAAGTCCCTCGACCTCGATGCCGTCAAAAAGGATCTCGAAACCCTCATGACCGACTCGCAGGATTGGTGGCCAGCAGACTTCGGACACTACGGCCCGCTTTTCATCCGCATGGCCTGGCACGCCGCCGGCACCTACCGCACCGCCGACGGACGCGGCGGCGGCGGCACCGGCTCCCAGCGCTTCGCCCCGCTCAACAGTTGGCCCGACAACGGCAACCTCGACAAAGCCCGCCGCCTCCTCTGGCCAATCAAACAAAAATACGGACGCAAAATCTCGTGGGCCGACCTCCTGATCCTCGTCGGCAATGTCGCCCTCGAATCCATGGGCTTCAAAACCTTCGGCTTCGGCGGCGGACGAAAAGACATCTGGCAGCCCGAGGAGGATATCTACTGGGGTGCCGAAAGTGAGTGGCTCGGCGACAAGCGCTACTCCGGCGACCGCGAACTCGAAAATCCCCTCGCCGCCGTGCAGATGGGCCTCATTTACGTCAACCCAGAAGGCCCCAACGGCAATCCCGACCCCATCGCCGCTGCCAAGGACATCCGAGAAACTTTCGCCCGCATGGCGATGAACGACGAGGAAACCGTGGCCCTGATCGCCGGTGGCCACACCTTCGGCAAGTGCCACGGAGCCGGCGATGCCGCGCACGTCGGTCCCGAGCCCGAAGCCGCTCCGCTCGAAGCCCAGGGCCTCGGCTGGCTCAGTTCCCATGGCTCCGGCAAAGGCACCGACACCATCACCAGTGGACTCGAAGTCACCTGGACGCAGACGCCGGCCCAATGGAGCAACTACTATTTTGAGAACCTTTTCAACTATGAGTGGGAACTCGCCAAAAGCCCGGCAGGTGCCTGGCAATGGGTGGCCAAAGACGCCGAAGCCGTGATCCCCGACGCTGCCGATCCGGAGAAAAAGCACCTGCCAACCATGCTCACCACGGACTTGTCGCTGCGCTTCGACCCGGCCTACGAAAAAATCTCACGCCGCTTCCTCGAAAACCCCGATGAATTCGCCGACGCCTTCGCCCGCGCCTGGTTCAAACTGACCCACCGCGACATGGGACCCAAGGCCTGCTACCTCGGCCCCGAAGTGCCAGCCGAAGATCTGATCTGGCAGGATCCCGTGCCCGCCTGCGACCACCCGCTGGTGGACGAAGCCGACATCGCCAGCCTCAAGGCGTGCATCCTCGACTCCGGCCTCACCATCTCCGAACTCGTCTCCACCGCCTGGGCCTCCGCCTCCACATTCCGTGGGTCCGACAAGCGCGGCGGAGCCAACGGTGCCCGCATCCGCCTCGCCCCGCAGAAATTTTGGGCCGTCAACCAACCCGCACAGCTCGCCAAGGTGATTTCCGCGCTGGAAGAAATCCAATCCGCCTTCAACAACTCCGCCACCGACGGCAAAAAGGTCTCGCTCGCTGACCTGATCGTCCTCGGCGGGTGCGCCGCTATCGAACAGGCCGCCAAAGCAGCCGGCCACGAACTCACCGTCCCCTTCTCCCCGGGACGCACCGACGCCACCCAGGAGCAGACCGACGTCGACTCCTTCGCCGCGCTCGAACCCATCGCAGACGGTTTCCGCAACTACCAGAAGGCCAAATACACCACGCCCGCCGAAGCCCTGCTGGTCGATAAAGCCCAGCTGCTCACTCTCACCGCCCCGGAAATGACCGTCCTCGTCGGCGGCCTGCGCGTGCTCGCCACCAATGCAGACGGCTCCTGCCACGGCGTCTTCACCAACCGCCCGGGCACCCTCACCCCGGACTTTTTCACCAACCTCCTCGATATGGGTGTGGAGTGGAAGCCCGTCTCCCCAGGCGAAGATGTCTTCGAAGCCCGCGACCGCAACACCGGCGAAATCAAATGGTCCGGCACCCGCGTCGACCTCGTCTTCGGCTCCAACTCCGAACTGCGCGCACTCGCCGAAGTCTACGCCTGCGCTGATGCCGGGGAAAAATTCCTCCGCGACTTCGTCGCCGCCTGGAACAAGGTCATGAACCTCGACCGCTTCGACCTCGCCTGATTTTCGCTGCTCTTATAGAGGGAAAGATCAAAAAATCGAGCCGCCATCCCTGAGGCAGTGCCTCCAGGGATGGCGGTGTCGGGGATGCCCCTGCACAGGACGCCCGGTCCCGGCTCTTTCGTGGCTGCGATCATTGGCCGCAGTCGAGGATGGGATGCGAATGATGCAGAGCGAATGCACCTGCCCATTCCCTCCGTATCCGCACCGGCCAAGGAAGGTTCGCCTCCCTTGGAGCCCGTCACTCTCAAGCAGCGAGGTCTTTCGACAAACTAGGGGCATTACAACATCGCCCGAGAATACGGGAAAAAAGCAAAAGGGAAAAAGCAAAAGAAAGCAAAAGGGACAGGCCCAGAACCCAAAATTACTTGCAGTGCTTTCCGGCGTGGCAGCAGCCCGGACAGTGTCGCGTCACCATCGCGCCCACCCACAACCCACCGTATTTCGGTGGACAAGCCAAGGCCCACGAACTACGTGTAAGCCATGAAAAACGCAAAACTCCACGGCAGCGAGCACCTCAAGACGGAGGGCGCGTTGATCGTTCCCAGCCGTTCCGGTTTCGACACCCTCCTGGCGCTGGAAGAACACCTCTCCGGGCGACCCCTGCTCTATCTCGTCGAGGAAAGCGATCGTCGCGAAGCCCTCCTGGAATCCCATCTCGGACGCGAGGGAGTGAAAACCGCACGCTTCCGAGCGGGCGCCGAATCGGCGCAGAAAGCCCTCGATGCCGCCCGCTCGCATGCGGCGCAAGGCGGCTTGGTCATCTATGTGGCGGCTCCGGTTCGCGCACGGCGTGGGTCCTTGCTCCACGCCCGGGCGGACGGCCTTCGCACCGCTCTTGAATCGGGCCTGCCGGTGCTGCCGCTTTTCGTTTCGCGTCCGCGGGAGGAGCTGACCTCCCTCGACAAAGCCTCCGATTACCCGGAAACGGAGCTTTTCCTCGGCGCGCCGCTGCCCGGCGACCCGCCGGTGCCCGCCACCTTGATCCAGGGCCTCTCCGCCCTCTCGGCAGAGGCTTTCTCGCAACGCCCGCTGCTCCGCCGCCATTTGGGACGGTGCCTGCTCGAAGGACTCAAACGCCACGGCAGCCAGGCCGGCTTGGTCGATGGCATGGATGGCTCACGCCTCGGCTACGACCGCGTTCTGGCCGCCGCCATTGCCTTCTCCTTTCGCATCCGCGAACTCACGAAACAACCCCGCCTCGGTATCATCCTGCCGCCGGGACGCGCCGCCTTCATCGCCAACATCGCCACCATCTTCGCCGGAAAAGTGCCGGTAAACCTCAATTACACCGCCGGACGCGAACAGGTGGAATCCTCCATCCGCCAATCCGGCATCGACCGCTTCCTCACCGTCGACCCCTTCGTGCGCCGCATGCAGCGCTTCCCCTGGCCACCCAACCGCGACCTGGTTTTCCTCGAACGCGAATTGCCGCCGATGAAAGGCAAAATTGCCCGCTGGCTGGTATTGTCCAAATTGCTGCCCGTCGGCCTGCTCGCGAAATGGCTCAATCTGCCCGAGGAAGGCGACGAAGCCGAGGCCGTGCTGCTTTTCACCAGCGGCAGCTCCGGAGATCCGAAGGGCGTGCCCCTCAGCCACCGCAACACCCTCGGCAACACAGCCCAATTCGCCGCGCGCCTGAACCTCGAATCCGGCGACAGCCTGCTCGGGTGCCTGCCGCTGTTTCACAGCTTCGGCTGCACCGTCACCCTGTGGTATCCCGCCATCGAGGGTGTGAGCCTTGTTACCTTCCCCAGCCCGCTCGAGGTGGAGAAACTGGCGGGCCTGATCGAAGAACACGAGATCAGCTTGCTGCTGGCCACACCCACCTTTCTGCGCGGCTACCTCCGCAAGGCCAAGCCCGATCAACTCAAGGCTCTTAAACTGGTTGTCACCGGCGCGGAAAAACTGCCGTCCAGTCTCGCCGAGTCGTTCGAAAAACGGTTCGGCAAAAAGGTGATGGAAGGCTACGGCCTCACCGAAACCAGCCCCGTCACCAATTTCAACCTACCCGACGCCGAACCCAGTGGCGACGGCACGCCCTTCCTGCCCTCCCACCGCCCGGGCTCCGTTGGCCAGCTCGTGCCCGGCCTGGCCATCAAAGTCACCGACCCCGACTCCGACGCCCCGATCCCTCCCGACCAGCGCGGCGTGCTCTGGTTCAAGGGCGCAAACGTTTTCGGCGGCTACCTCGGCTGGGGCGACCGCAACCGCGAAATCCTCGAAGACGGCTGGCTGCGCACCGGCGATCTCGGCCGCCTCGACGACGACGGCTTCCTCTTCATCGAAGGCCGCCTCTCGCGCTTTTCGAAGATCGGCGGCGAAATGGTGCCCCACGAAAAAGTCGAAGAAGCCATCGTCCGCGCCCTCGGCTTGGAAAACGACGACACCCGCCGCCTCGTCGTCATGGGCGTGCCCGACTCCGCCAAAGGCGAGGCCCTCGTCCTGCTCTGCACACTCGACGACGACGACGGCCCCGGCATCGACCTCGACGCCCTGCGCAAAAAACTCCTCGACAGTGGCATGTCCGCTCTCTGGATCCCGCGCCGCGTAATCAATGTCTCCGAAGTGCCCGTGCTCGCCTCCGGGAAACTCGACCTAAAATCCTGCCAACAGCTCGCACGTGACCAAGGGTGAAGCCGCCGACCCATCCCCCACTTCAGCGGCACCGGGCGCCGAATCATGCGCCGACTGGATCGCCCGCGCGCTTTACGACCCACAATCCGGATACTACACGCGCCGCATCCGCACCGTCGGGCGCGGCGGCGACTTCAGCACCTCAGCCACGCTCGGCAGCGCGCTCGCGGCCGCGCTGGCAGCCCACGTCCTCGGCGCCTGGAAACATGGCAGCCGGCTCGGCGGCCTGATCGAAATCGGTCCCGGCGATGGCTCTCTCGCCGCGGCCATGCGCCGTCACTGGCCTCCCTGCCACCCCCTGCGCCGCCGCCACCACCTGGTCGAAATTTCCCCCGTCCTACGCTCCCTTCAGCAAAAAAAACTCGGAAACCGCGTGCGATGGCACGACACCCCCGCGCAAGCCCTCGCCGCGCTTGACGGCCACGCCATAATTTTAGGCCACGAGCTGGTCGATGCCTTCCCACCGGAACTCGCACGCTGGAATGGCAGCTCCTGGGAGCGACTCGGACTCACACCCCCGGGCCCGGCACCCAC
>SLCJ01000008.1 GCA_007125835.1 Verrucomicrobiales bacterium
GCGAGTGAGGCGAGACCGCGGTTGACGCCATCGTGGGCGTCACTTTCCCCCTCGGCGGGGAGAAGGATTACCTTGGTTTCGGGCGAGCGGTCGATGATGTCCTCGACGAGAAGCTGGATGGCTTCGACGGTCTCCTCCGCCGGGCGTTCGGCGGCGCAATTGGCGGCGCCGAGTCCGATGAGTGCCACATTTGGCTGCACCGCTTCGGGCCACACCCCGCCCTTGATGCGCCAGAGGGTGTGTTCGGTCAGCTCGTTGGGATGGCCGAAATTGAGCGGATTGTGAGGTGCGATGTGGCTTTCCCAGAAGTCCGGCTCGCGTTCGGCCCAGCGGGCTAGGGTGTCGTCGCCCAAGAGGACGATGCCGGCCTCGCTGCCACGCTGCCGTGCTTCGTCGCGCATGCGGTTGTGCGCTTGCATCCATTCCTGCCCCGGGCCGCTTACCGGAACGGCGGACTGGCTTGATTGATAATAGGCGCGCATTTCGTGATAGAGGTCGAGCATGCGTTCCATGGTATCGCGGTGGGAGGAGGCGTCGTGGAAGCTGCGCAGCTCAAAAGGGTCCTCTTCGAGGTCCATCAGGTTCCACTCGTCGGTGGTGGGAAAGCGAATCAGTTTGAAACGCCCGTCGGCGACACCGTCGTGAGGAGGCACCGCATGCTCGCCGAAGTCATAGTAGGTGTAGTAGAGGGCGTCCCGCCATTCGACATCCTCTTTTCCGCGCAGTAGAGGCACGAGGGACCGCCCCTGCATGCGTTCGGGGATTTCCGCGTCTGCCATTTCGAGGAATGTCGGGGCGTAGTCGATGTTCTGGATCAGGCGCTGCTCGCGCGAGCCCGGTTCGATCTCCCCGGGCCAGCGAATGATGAAGGGCATGGCAAAGGACTCCTCAAACATCCACCTTTTGTCATACCATCCGTGTTCGCCAAGGTAGAATCCCTGGTCCGATGAGTAGACAACCACTGTGTTTTCAGCGAGGCCGGTTTCGTCGAGGTAGTCGAGGACTCGCCCCACATTCTCGTCCACAGAGGCGATGGTGCCCATGAAATTAGCAAGATATCTTTGGTATTTCCAGCGGGTCAGGTCCTTTCCTGTGATGCGCCCCGCGGCATAATCTTCCTTGAGTTTGTCGTTGAGTGGCTCGAAATGGGCATCCCAGGCGGCCTGTTGCTCCGGGGTCATGCGGGCGTATTCGGGGCACGGGCTGTTGAGGGTGTCGTCGGGGTTGAAGTCGCGCACCTTGAGGTCGTAGTGCCAGCGGAAGTGGCGTGCGATTTCCATTTCATTGTCCTTGAGGGTGACGCTGCGGTTGGCGTAATCGTCAAAGAGGGTGGGGTGTTCCGGAAATGAGCCCTCCTCATAAGCGTTGAGCAGGTGCAGAGGTGGTGTGAACGTACGGTGGGGGGCCTTGTGCTGGATCTTGAGAAGGAACGGTTTGTCCCTGTCACGTCCGTTTTCCATCCAATCGAGTGCAAGGTCGGTCACGATGTCGGTTGCGTATCCTTCGACGCGGGTTCGGCTGCCGTCCATCAGGATAAAATCCGGATTATAGTAATGCCCCTGGCCCGGCAGGATCTTGAAATGGTCGAAACCGGTGGGTGTCGAGTGGAGGTGCCACTTTCCGAGCAGTGTGGTTTGGTAACCGGCCTGCTGCATTAATTTCTGAAGGGTGGTCTGGGCGGAATCGAAAGGTGGCTGGCCTTGGTTGCGGAGGAAACCGTTGCGATGGCTGTGCATGCCGGTGAGCACCGAGGCGCGTGACGGGCCGCAGATGCTGTTGGTCACGTAAGATCTCTCGAAAAGCATGCCTTCGTTGGCGATGCGGTCGATCTGCGGGGTTTCATTCAGTGCGTCGCCATAGGCACTGATGGCGCGCAGCGCGTGGTCGTCGGTGAAGATGAAAATGATGTTAGGCCGGCTGTCGGCGGCCGCAGCGGCAAGTGGGAGGAGCCAACAAATGGAGAGAAGAGACAACGGTGCTTTCATGGCATTGTGGGGATCGCCGCGTCTCCGGAGGCGGCGGAGCAGGCCGGTTGGTGGTTGGGATTACGCATTCGAGCGCCGTCGGCTTTCATGAGCTTGTGCCCTTCTTCGGAAAAGGGTTTTGGAAACGGCGATCAAGCCTGGCGGGCCGCTTCGACGCTTTCTCGGGTGATGGCGAACACGGCTCCGCAGCGCGGGCAGTGGACATTCACCGTGTCACGCTGTTCGCCGAAGATGTGGTCGAAGTCGGCGGCACCGAGGAGGGCGACGCGGGACACCACCATGTCGGACGTGCAGCCGCAGCCGAAGTGATAGTATCTCGTTTCCAGAGGAGCCAATTCCTCTTCGTCCCAGATCTGGCGGATTTTGTCGTCGTTGAGAGACGCGAGCCAGGCGGTGTCGCAGCCGGGCTGGGCGGCGATGTGAAGGATATCCTCGGGGCCGTGGTGGAAAAACCGTGCCGGACGCTGCTCGCTCTGGCTGTGCAGGGTTTCGACGGCGCGCAGGCAGTTGGCCTCGGCGGCCACGTGCACGGTGCTTCGCGTCACCGAACCGGTGGCGCGTCTTGCCTCGCTAACGAGCAGGCCGTTATCCGCTTTGCGGAGGCCTTCCACCCATACCCTGCCGGCGACGCGGCCCGGGGTGTTGTCGCCGGCGACGAAAAGGCTGACGAGGGGGCGCTGGAAATTGAATGTCCAGGCGAGTTGTTGGTCGGGTGTTTTGGAGGAGAGGACGAGGGCTAGGGCGGCGAGAGCGTCTTTGAGCAGTTGGTCGTCCCGGCTATCGAGGCGCAGGTCGTGTTGCAGCCAATGCAGGTAATAGTCTTCGTATAGCGGGCCGAAATCGGCGCGCGCGACAAAGGCATTGCGGTGGCGTGCGTGCCACGTGCGCACCGGGATTCGGTGAAACTCCGCGTCAGGGGCGTCGGTGTGATTTTGTGGTGGGTGTCCCATGGCGGGAAAGGAGGGGCGGCGGGGAGGGAGAATGGGGAGAGAATTGACGGAGAACTTTACGGCCCTAACGCTTGCGGCGGGCGAGTTCGCGGTCGACTTCCCTTTGTGAGTCCCGTTTTTTCAGATCCTGGCGGCGGTCGGCGAAGTTTTTTCCTTTGCCGACGGCGATTTCGACCTTGATGTGCGGGCCCTTGAAGTAGATGCGTAGGGCGACCAGTGTCTGACCCTTGATGCGGGAGGCAGCCCCGAGTTTTTCGATCTCGCGCTTGTGGAGGAGCAGGCGGCGTGGGCGGCGCGCGGCGTGTTGGGTGTGGCTGGCTTTTTCGTAGGGCTGGATATCGCAGCCGTAGAGCCAGGCCTCGCCGCGTTCGATCCTGGCGAAGGCGTCGAGCAGGTTGGCGCGCCCTTCGCGGATGGATTTCACCTCGGTGCCCTTCAGCTCGATGCCGGCTTCGAGGGTGTCGCTGATGGTGTAATCGTGGCGCGCCTTGCGGTTGCGCACGACCTCCCGGACCTCGGGGGCGATTTTTCCGGCGACGGATTTTTTCTTCACGACGGAATGGGGGAGGGAGGCGGCCTCCCGGACCCGGCAGCGGCGGCGGCAGCGGAAGGATCCGGATTACTCCGGATCCTGGACGATTAGTTTGCCTTCGATCAACTCGCTGAGCGCGTAGTCGGCGTTGCCGTAGCGTTCGGTGATCACCGGCGACACGAGTGGCGGGCGCCCGGTATTGAGCTGGCGGAGGCGCTTGGAGATGACATTGACAAGCACCTGCGGATCGGGCAGGACTTCGGCGGCTTTCTCGACGAGGTGGTTTTTCATGAACAGAACGGATTCGGGGAAACCGGCCGTGGCAGGCATGTGCTCATGCTGCGGCAGGCGGGAGAGATGGCCACTAATATCACTCTCGGGGGCCGCCGCCGCAAGCGCGAAAATCGGGACAATGCGGGGGCAAGGCATCGCGTACGTCGGAAGCGCCACGTGTGCCTTGCGCAGGACCTGCGGCGGACGTATCGTTCGCACCCCGCTGTCTGCGGCCACTTCGAAATGACCACCATCGCCCCCCAGCTCGACCTTAGATCCGAAATCGAAAACCTGCGCAAGGAGCGCAACGCGGTGATTTTGGCGCACAATTACCAGGTGGCCGAGATCCAGGAAATTGCGGATTTTGTCGGCGACTCGCTGGGCCTTGCCTACAAGGCGAAGGAGACTGATGCCGAGGTGATCGCCTTTTGCGGCGTCCATTTCATGGCGGAGACGGCGAAGATCGTCAATCCCGGGAAGACGGTGGTTCTTCCCGACCGTGACGCCGGATGCTCGCTCGAGCAAAGCTGTCCGGCGGACGAGTTGGAGGCGTTTTTGCGCGAGAATGCGGAGCGCAACTACTACGTGATCGCCTATATCAACTGCTCGGCCGGGGTCAAGGCCTTGAGCGACGTGATTTGCACCTCCGGCAACGCGGTGCGTATAGTCGAGGCGGCACCCAAGGACCGCCCGATTCTTTTCGTGCCAGATCAAAACCTGGGATCGTGGGTGATGGAGCAGACCGGCCGCGAGATGGACTTGTGGGAAGGTGCTTGTTATGTGCATGTGGAGTTCACCCGCCAGGCGATCCACCGCATCAAGCACGAGTATCCAGACGCGGCGGTGGTCGCGCACCCCGAGTGCACGCATGCGGTGCGCCTGTTGGCCGATGAGGTGTGCTCGACCGAGAAAATGATCGACTTCTGCCGCCGCGTGCCACAGGATAATATAATTGTGGTTACGGAAAGCGGAATGCTCCACCGGCTGCGCCGCGAGGTGCCTGGGAAAAACCTGATTCCCGGGCCGACCGACAACTGCGCCTGCGCCGATTGCCGGTATATGAAAATGAACACGTTGGAAAAGCTCCGCGACTGCTTGCTGCACTTGACTCCTGAGGTGACGATGGCCGAAGAGGTGCGGCGCCGCGCCGAGGCCCCGATCCAGCGCATGCTCGACCTGAGCCGCTGAGGCCTTCCGCCCCCAGCACCTCGTAAAACCCAATTTCCCGGCTGCGATGTCTCCCGCTCTCGTTGAAGCATTCGGCTTCGCCGCCGCCTTGCTCACCACGATATCCTTCCTGCCGCAGGTGGTTCGTATCTGGAGGCGCAAGCAGGCTGAGGATATTTCGCTGCCGGCTTTCAGCGCGTTCACACTCGGCGTGGCGTGCTGGCTGACCTACGGCCTGCTGCTCGGCAAGTGGCCGCTGATCGTGGCGAATGTGCCGACGCTGATTCTGGCGGCTTCGGTGTTGTGTCTGACGCTACGCTACCGCCGCCGACGGGAGCGGTAGTCGCGCATTTGCAAAGTTTGCCCGCTTTCTGCGTTGCGTTTTCAGGATGGGCTGCCGCAGAGGATCGGGATCGGTGGGTTGCTGGGGTCGATTGGCGATGCGGCGCATAGAGATGGGTGCACCATGGACTGCGGAATTTTTGGCATGATTTGCCCGGCGGGGGACGTTACACTTCACGCGTGACTCCGGGCAATCCACCAGACCAAGCTCCAACCTCGTCAAGCGATGCTGCCGCCGAGCCGACCTCGGCGGGCGAGCGCGTGACTGGTGCCGTGGTGGACGCGTTAAACCGTTTGGTCGCCGTGGTGCCTCTTTCCCACGAACTGCCTGCGGAGGATGCCAACGGGCGTTCCCAAGTCATCGCGCGCCGCGCGGCCTTCCGTGCGGCGGCCATTTCCGGGAGCCTGGCCCTGCCACCCGGGCCGCTCGGCATGATCACGCTGGTGCCGGATCTGGTGCAGGTGTGGCGCGTGCAGCAGCAGATGGTGGCTGACCTGGCGGCGGTGCGCGGGCATCCGCCACCCGGCCGCGAGGAAATGGTATACTGCCTCTTTCGTCATGGAGCCGCCCTTCTGGTGCGCGATCTCGTGGTTCGTGGGGGCGGCCGCCTTTTGGTGCGGCGCACATCGCTGCAAACCATGCAGCGGCTGCTGTCGCGCATCGGCGTCAAGGTCACGCAAAGCGTGCTGAACCGGTCGATCGCGCGCTACGTGCCGATTGCCGGGGCCGTCGGGATCGGGGCCTACGC
>SLCJ01000315.1 GCA_007125835.1 Verrucomicrobiales bacterium
GCCCGGCGCGCGATCCGGTCAATCCAAGTTTCCACAGGTTCGACATTGGCGCAAGCCCCTGAAGGCTGCGGCCGCCCCCCTCCCCGAGCCGCCAAACAGCGCATGACTTCCACGCTTTTGGTGCTATTCTTGCGCCGCCCGGCATCCCCTGCCCGCCGGTTCGCCAAACCTCCATGGAAGTCCAGCAAATCATCGTCATCTCGGTCATCGCGCTGAGTTTTCTGTTTTTTGTCAAAGAGTGGCTGCCGGTGGAAATCACGGCCTTGTCCGCCGCAGCGGTCCTTATTCTCACGGGAGTGATCCAGGTGGGCGACTTCATTGGCGGCTTCTCGAACACTGCGCCGATCACCATTGGCTGCATGTTCGTGATGAGCGCGGCCCTCGAGCGCACGGGCGTAATCGACTCGTTGGGGCGCATGTTGATCCGCTTGGCCCGTGGCTCGCTCTACCGTGCGCTGGCGCTGATCATGCTGGTGCCGCTGCCGCTCTCGGCCATGATGAACAACACCCCCATCGTGGTGATCCTTCTGCCCGCCATCATCGCCCTCGGTCGGCAGAGCAACCTGCCAGCCTCCAAGCTGCTGATCCCGCTCTCCTACGCCACCATCCTCGGCGGCACCTGTTCGATGGTCGGCACGTCGACCAACCTCATCGCCGATGGCATCGCCCGCGATCTCGGCATGGAGGCCTTCTCGCTTTTCTCCATCGCACCTCTGGGCATCATCTACTCGCTGATCGGCGTCGTCTTCATCATGCTGATCGGCGTGCGCCTGCTGCCCGCCCGCGAGACCGTTTCATCGATTCTCACTCCCGAGATGACGCGCGAATTCCTCGTCCAGGCCACCGTGCCCGTCGATTCGCCGCTGGCGGGACGCAAGCTCGGCGACCTGCTTAAGGAGACGCTGCGCGGCATGCACATCCTTGAAGTGAGACGCCGGGGGCTCAACCTCACCGAGGATCTGAAAAGCATCACCCTGCGCACAGGCGACCGTCTGCTGGTGCGCACCGGCACGCGGGGTGTCCATCACCTCAAGTCCGACGGCGGCGTGCGCGTCGGATTCGACAGCATCGCCGGACTCCAGGCTATGGAGGAGCGGGAGGCGGTGTTGATGGAGGGCATCGTCGGCCCCAATTCCAACCTCGTCGGCAAAACGCTGCGCCAGATCCGTTTCCGCCAGCGCTACGGCCTGCTGATCCTGGCCATCCACCGCCAGGGCCGGAACATCACCTCCAACATGGAGAATCTGCCGATCGAATTTGGCGATACCCTGCTGGTTGAGGGCCCGCGCGAGGGGATCAACCGGCTGTTGGAAGACCGCGACTTTATCAGCCTCACCGAACCCGCCGAGAAGCCGGTGCACGCACGCCACGCCCCACTCGCCATTGCGGCCGTAGGCGGGTTCATCGTCGGCGGATTCCTCGGTGTGGACACGGCGCTGCTGGCCTTTCTCGCAGCGCTGTTTGTGATTATCACTCGCTGCCTGAATGCCAGCGAAGCCTACGCGTCGATCAACTGGCGCATCCTGCTTCTCATCATCGGCATGCTGGCCGTGGGCCGGGGCATGGAGTCCTCCGGCACCGCCGCGCTGGTTGCCTCGGGCATCGCCCATCTGACCGCCCCGATGGGTGCCCTTGCCATGCTCTCCGCACTGTATTTGGCCACCAGCATCTGCACCGAATTGGTCAGTAACAATGCCGTGGCAGCCCTATTCACCCCGGTGGCCGTCAATCTCGCCCACCAGGCCGAGGCCAGCCCGATCCCATTTGTCATCGCCGTCATGTTCGGAGCCAGCGCCAGCTTCGCCACCCCCATCGGCTACCAAACCAACACCTACGTCTACGGGGCCGGCGGCTATCGCTTTTCCGATTTCCTGCGTGTCGGCCTGCCCTTGAACCTGATGCTCTGGATCGTCGCCACTTTCGTCATCCCCATGATCTGGAAGCTTCATCCCTGAAGCTGCTGCATGGGCTGGGCTCCGGAGGTTGGTGTGGCTGCGGCCCTGGCAGACCCACCCGCCGGCATTCATCCGAAAGGATCCAGTTCAGCGGCGAGATCGGGCGCGTTTTCAAAATCCTCGAGGCGGTCCTCCTCCCGCTTGCCGAACACCCCGGCGTCGATGAGGGCAAACACCACCTGCCCGATATCCGCCGAGCTGCGGATCCCCCACTCCTCCAGCACCACCCGCGCCAGCGGGCCATACTCCTCAACCGCCACATCGCGACAACTCCTCAACAACTCCGCCGCCGACACATGGTGCCCTCCCAGTCTGCGCCCCGCGCCGGGAACCGGGGCCGCCGCATTCAAGGCGTCGCGCACGAAGAAATAGGCCTCGGGCCGGTAGCGCGCGTCTGAATCCACGAGGCGGTGGACGACTTGTTCAAAAAGGGAGAACGACATGGGAAAGGAACGGAGCGAAAAGAGATCCGGCAGGCGCCCACCATAGCCGCCCGCCCGGAAAACTCAAGCCACCTGGATTCGTCTGCGGTCACAATCCCTCTGGACAAAATAGGAAAAACGGGCACCCTCACATCAGAATACCGTGTTACGATTCCGCGAAACCTCACCCCAGCCCATGCTCCCCACAAGTCGCGCCCAGATTTCCGGCACCGCCACGGCGCGGGCGCTTGCTTTTCTGGCGCGCCGTGCAACTGCGGCGGCTCGGGTCGCCTCGCGTTCGCTGCTCGACACCGTTTACCCGCCGCTCTGCCCGGGTTGCGACACCGCCTGGCTGCTGCCCCGCCCCGGAGAGACTCAACGTCTTCCCCTTTGCCGGAACTGCCTATCCCTGCTCAGCGCCCTCGAGAAACCATTCTGCAATACCTGTGGCCAGGCCTTCGATGGGCCTCCCGGGATGGACGACTTCCGCTGCTCGAATTGCGAACGCCGCCGCCTTCATTTCGATTTCGCCATCGCGCCCTTCCGCTCCGACGGGCTTCTTCGCGATCTGATTCACCAGTTCAAGTTTGCGCGGCGCTCGACGCTGCGGCTGCCGCTCGGACGACTTCTTGCCGCCGGGCTCCACGACCCCCGCTTCGAAGGCGAAGACTGGATCATGGTGCCGGTGCCCATTCATCGCCGGCGACAGCGGCAGCGCACGTTCAACCAAGCGCGCGAGCTGGCGGCCATCTGCTCTCAATACAGCGGCCTTCCAGTGATCGAAGCACTCGTGCGCACCCGCCACACCCCACCTCAAAGCCGCCTCAATCGCAACCAACGCCTCGCCAATCTCGCCGACGCCATCCACCCGCACCCCGGCCGGGCACCTAAGGTGCGCGGGCGCGCGGTGCTGCTGATCGACGATGTGTTCACCACCGGAGCCACCGGCGACATTTGCGCCAAAGTATTGCGCACCCGTTGCGCCGCGCGGCGGGTCGCCGTGCTGACCCTCGCCAGAGGCTGAGAGAGGAATGAATCCGCGCAAAGCCAACCCCCATTCCATCCCATTGACCCAGTGGCTGCGGTTTGCATCCGCAGATCAGAATGAGCGGAAGGTGCTTACGCCCCCCCACTTGCCATCACCCCACCGCCACTGGTTGACTTCCTCGTCCCGGGGGCGTAAGAAATGTGTCTGTTTGAACGTAACGCTCTGTGCCGCCGTCCAACCCGGCACCGCTCGAAATCCGCCGTGCCACCCAAGGCGAAACCCTGAATTACCTCTGCTTCCCCGCCCGTGAAACGACTCCACATCATCCTGATCTCCGCCATCTCCGCTCTCGCTCTTTTCCTCGGTGGCCTCGCCTATTGGCAATGGGCTCAGAAAGGCCGCCTCTCCCGGAGCGCCGATGAACAAATCGAGGCGGCGAGCCAGAAGCTCGAAGAAGCCCGCATCAACCACGAGCGTATCGCCGGCGAACTGCGCGATTCCCACCAACGCGAACTGGTCGAACTCAATACGGAATGGAACACGCGCATGGAGGAGGAACGCGCCGCCAGCGACCAACGCATCGGACGCCTGTTCGGCCAGCTCAATGAAATCATCCACGACAGCGCCCAGACCGCCGCCTACATCTCGGACTTGGAAACCCGCCTCGCCGCCGGCGAAACCCTCGCTCGCGAAGAGATCGAAACCCTCCAGGCCATTGCCGGAAGCCTCGGCTACCTGAAAGAGCAATACCGCAAACCTCTTGAGGAATTCCGTGAGCTGGAGCAGTTCCTCGCCGAGCAACTCGAAATCCCGCCGATGCCCCCGGAGCAGCGCATGGTTTTCATACGCCGGGTTTTCAGCCGCAACTACCGCGAGGAAATGGCGGAATACCATCGCGACCTGGGGCGCTTTGAAGCCTTCGAAGCATCGCGCACCCGCCTCGTCGAGGCCTACGGCCGCGCCCAACACCGGATGCAAGCCCTCACTCTCGAAACCTCGGATGTCATCGCACGCCTCCGCGAACTGGCCGAAGGCAAGGAGGTCGAGGCCGAAAAGATCGCCGAATTCCTGCGCACCGGTCATCGCATGCTTGACATCCATGGCGAAGTCATGAGATTGCGCGAGGAACCGGTCGAACCGGCCGCGGAACCCGTGCCCTGATTCG
This sequence comes from Verrucomicrobiales bacterium, assembly GCA_007125835.1. Lineage (GTDB taxonomy): Bacteria > Verrucomicrobiota > Verrucomicrobiia > Verrucomicrobiales > SLCJ01 > SLCJ01. Next base: position 4,531 of record SLCJ01000315.1, read on the forward strand.
ATGTCCGCCCGGCCGTCCGGATTTCCTATTCACCATCCCACACCGAAGTATTCATTCCATGGCTTCTCCCCAACCACTCAAAGTAGGCCTTGTCGGCGGCGGCAAGGGTGCGTTCATCGCCCAACCCCATCAGCGTTCCATCCATTTCGACGGCACCCGGCGAGTCGCCGCAGCCGCCCTGATGCCAGATCCCGCCGAGGCCATCGAGGAAGCGGCCAACTGGCCCTACCCGATTCGCGGCTACGCCAGCTACGCTGAAATGATCGACGACCAGGCCACCCTGCCCAAAGGCGAGCGGCTCGACTACATCGTCATCGTCACACCCAACCACGTCCACTTCGATCCCGCCCTCCGCGCCATCAAAGCCGGCATCCCCGTATTTTGCGAAAAGCCGCTGTGCCTGGACATCAAGGAAGCCAACCAGCTCGTCAAGGCCGTCCGCTCCTCCGGCGTGCCTTTCGCCGTCGCCCACACCTACCTCGGGCATTGGACCACCCGCCTCGCCCGCTACATCGTGCAGAAAGGCCTGCTCGGCGACGTGCGCTGGGTCGACAGCCGCTACATCCAAGGCTGGCTCGCCAGCAAACTGGAGGCCACCGGTCAGCAGCAGGCCAGTTGGCGCACCAATCCCAAGCTCGCCGGCGGCTCGGGCTGTGGCGGCGACATCGGCACCCACGCGCTGATGCAGTTGCGCTACATCACCGGCCTGGAAGTCACCGATGTCTCGGCTCACTTGGAGACATTTGTCGAAGGCCGCGCTCTCGACGACCACTTCACCGTCTACTGCAAACTGGAAGGCGGAGCCAAGGCCCTCGTCCGCGCCTCCCAGGTGTGCATCGGCCTGAAAAACGACCTCGGCATCACCGTCGCCGGAACCAAGGGCACACTCACCTGGTCGCAGGAAGACCCGGAAAAACTGGTCGTCCACCTCGCCGACCAGCCGGACCGCGTTTACTGGCGCGGCGCCATCGCCGCCGGAGACGGCTTCCTGCCCAAGGACAAGAAGCTCGACGCCCTGCTCGCCGAACCGACGATCCCGGCCGGCCATCCCGAGGGCTTTCACGATGCCTTCGCCCGCTTGCACCGCTTCTTCGAGCAGGATGTGCGGAAATACAACCGCCGCGGCAAAGTGGCCTGCGACGGCGTAAACTACGCCAATGTCGAGGACGGCTGGACCGGTATGGCCTTCCTCGCCACCTGCCTCAAGAGCAGCTCCAAAAAGGGAGCCTGGACGGCCATGCCGAAAATGGTCTGAAATACCGGGGTCGCCCCGGTCGCCTCGCCGCCACCCCGGCAAACGGACCCGGGGGGCGGCGGCGCTTTTTCAGCGGTCCCACAGAACCTGGAATCAGCAGTCGGCGCTCCTTTCACGCTCGGGCGGCCCGCCCCGAGCGTTACGTTTCCGCCCCCCCACCCCCAATCCCC
>SLCJ01000239.1 GCA_007125835.1 Verrucomicrobiales bacterium
AGGAGCAATTGATCGCCTGGCTGGTGAGTACGCCCACACCACAGCAGCCAGGCGACCCCGCCACCAGGCCCTCCCTCAATGGCGCGGTGCCGGATCCGATCACCCTCGGGCTGGCTCGTGATCAGGAGAGCGGGGCACCGATTCCGGTGGAAGCCTCGCGGGTGCCAGTAGGCGCGGAGGCGCGCGGCGGTTTCGCCTACCACGTGGCCGACGAAAATATGAAGGCGCCGCTCCATGTGGCGGACATTCCGGCACCGCCCGAATTGTCGTCCGCCGAGCGTTTGGCATCGGCACGTGGCATTTCGGCAGGGGCCACGGTACTGGGGGACTCGCCGCTCGGTGAACCTCACCGCCGTCTGACACTGGAGACAATCGATCTGGCGGGTAACGCAGGTGGCGGATCATCAATGCCAAGCTTGGCCACTTCCGGGCTCGAAAGCGACTTCACCGTTCACTCGAACTCGCTGCTCACCAACCCGCGTTTGGGTGGCCTCAAGGTGGATCTCGGGGGATATATGGAGCAGACCGGCGGCGCGGAAAACAGCCCGCTGCGACTTGATTTGCAGTCTCTCGGCTATGGGATCGTAGGCGACGATATCTCGATCGTGCCGGGCGCGCGCTACAGCATGGGCGGGCCGGTGTTCGGATCAATGCGCGGATGGTGGGCCATGCGCGACAGGATGGCGGCGGGAGCGGACGGTGTGCCGACCCTTCCTCCCATGGTGGCTCCGGCTATCGGGCCCGGCCGCGCCAACGACGAGATTCCGGAGGGTTTTCATCCTCTCCAACATGGCGCGGGACGCTGGCTCGCGCGCGAGGGAAACGCACCGGCCGCACCGGGCATCGCCGTGCATCCAGTACTCGCTGAGGCGCGAATCAGCTTTGATTTTGTCCATTCGGCGGTGGATGGCAGCCCGAACCGAAGGGTGCAGATGCTCATCTATCCGAGAGTCAAGCTGTGGAATCCCTACAACGCGACAATCGAGGGCGGCGACTATGTCGTGTGCATCCCGTTTCGCATTGCCGATGGAAACATGACGATCTTCGGCGGCAATCCGCGGCCGTCACTCTCCATCAACAACCTGCTGGCAAACGGCGCCGGCATGAACGCCGCCAACCAACAGGATCGCTTTCTCGTTTTCTCGCTGCCCAATGTCACCCTCGGGCCCGGCGAAACCCATGTCTTCACGCCCGATTTACGAAGCGTGCCCGGTGGAACCTCCACCCTTCCCAGCACGGGACTCCGCCCCTATGCCCGGCAATACAGCCACACCAATATCGCCCTCAATGTCCTGACCTCCTCGACATCCAATTCCCCGAACGGCGCGGTTTTCATCAGCTCAAACCAAACCTACCCGCCGGCGCAGCTTGGTCAAAACCCCAGCATCCGCTTCAACGGAGCCCAGACATACCGCGCCGAGGCTGTTTTTCTCAAAGCCGATCTTGGCGGGGGCCAGGCGCGCGCCACCGACGTGCTCGGCCTGTCCGGTGCCGCATCCGCACGACGCTTTCCCACCCTCCAAGCGGTCTACATGAGCATTGCCGGACTGACCGACCGCATGACCCCAAATGAATGGGACCTTGTGATGCAGCGCGAGGCCAGCCACCCCCTGCGCGATGCCAACGATCCCGTTCTGGCTTCGGGAAATGTGTTTGCCCCCCTGTTTTGGAGCCGCCATTGGCGCATGATGCATGTCGATGAGCAGGTGTCCCGGTTCAATAATCTCGACCGCACGCCCACTCCGGGAAGCTTTCAGGCAGCCTGGGGCAGCGACTACAATGCCCGTGCAGCGCTTTTCGCCCGCTCGCCACTGCAACAGGCAGGCGCCTGGTTCTGGTTCAACATGACGCCATGGATCAAAACATTGGAAAGTGAACAACACAGTGTGTTGGCCGCCGGCACGCAGTCCATGGGCAGCTATTTCGGAGCCTCACCCTTTTGGGGAGACGGACCTGCTTCTCCACCCCTGAGGCGCGCCGTTTTTTACGAACTGCCCCCGGTGGGCGGTGGTCCTCCCCTCTCATTGGGACAATTCCGCCACGCCCCGCTTTCCCCACCCTACGGTTGGATGCCCGACAACCTGCTGCTCCGCTCGCGCATCAGCCCGGCCACAGAGCCCGACACCACGGTGATCCGGCCGCTGATTGGCATGCGCGCGCAGAACCAATGGAACGACATGGAAACGGATTACAGGTATAACGCCCGCTTCACAGGATTGATCAACGGGGATCTGATCACTCGTGATCAAATCCTGATGTTCGACGCCGCGTTCGAAACCAACCGCCGCCTGCTCGATGATTTCTACCTGAGTAGCATCCCTCGCGACGGCAGCGGGCGGGTGGACAACGGCTCCGGCCTGCGCTCCGCCAACCCGCGACTCGCCATGAGCGCCGCCAACCGCGAAAGGGCAGCAGCGCATCTCACCTCGCTGGAAAATGAAATGGTGATGCTTGCCGCTTTCCAATCCATCAAGGGTGGATTCAACGTGAATTCGACCAGCGAGGAAGCGTGGGTGGCCGTGCTCTCCTCCTTGCGTGGCGACGCCCGGGACCTGGCTGAAGGCGGAAGCCCGGTTTCCAACCACCCGTTCTCGCGCCTGGCGATTCCTTGGTCGGCAGGCACGGCCCCCGGCCCGTTTTCGCAAGAAATCTACAGCGGACTTGCCGAACTTAGCGACGATCGCATTCGCGAGATCGCGCGCGCGGTGATCGAGGAAATTCGTTTCCGCGGGCCTTCGCTCACCCTCGCCGATTTCGTCAACCGCCGCCTGCTGGACGTGGAAATCGACACCGGAACCCACGTAGCCAATGATGTCCGAGGTCATAGTTACACGCCCCTGAGCCGCGTCAGCAACGAAAACACCCGCAATGCCAGGCGCGCCGCCACCATGGGCACCATCGACGGAGCCCTGCATCGCGCGGAAATCAATCGCGACATCGCCAATACCGAGCAGAACCTCTCCTGGGCCACCCGCTACAACTACCGCTCCGGGCGCGGGGCCTTCGGCCGCATCCAACACCAGGAGGAATTCCGCGAAGGAGGATTTCCCGGGGTCGTCACCCAGGCCGACATCCTCGAACCCCTCCTGCCCTCCCTCGTCACACGCGGCGACACCTTCCGCGTCCGCGCCTACGGCGACGTCAAATCCGCCTCCGGACGAACCCTCGCGCGGGTCTGGTGCGAAGCCATCGTCGAGAGGGTGCCCGAATATGTGCTGGACCAAACGCGCCCCGGCGGCAACGCCCCCTGGGACCGCCCGCTTCTGGAAAATGTCCGCGAAGTCCGCGGCATGCCGCCCTTTGTCGAGGAAGACTTCAGGGAGTCCGCCGAACTGGCGGCCATCAACCGCCAGTTCGGCCGCCGCTTTGTCATTCGCGGGTTCCGTTGGTTGACAGCGGAGGAAGTCGAGGGCAGCCTTTGATCCCTTCACCCCACAAAGCCGCAATCTCCCAAAACATGCACCGCCTCGCCCTCGTCCTGTCCCTGCTGCTTGGCCTCACGGCCGCTCCCAGCGCCATCAAGGCAGACGATGAGGAAGACACGGCAAATGGCGGCGGAGAGATCGAAACACCTGTCGCGCGCCAAGATGTGTTTTCCGTGAATGTCACCCTGCTCGGCAGCCAGGTGCGCCGCACGTTTATCGTACTCGACGAAGGGGGAATCGATGTGGCAGACCTCGCCGAAGGCGAAGCGCCTCCCCCCCTGCTCCGCTATCGTGCGAGTGGTGCGCGCGCCGCCGACCGCGCCGAGGGCAGGATCAATCCGGTGCTCAATGTGCCCTCCGCCCGTCTCGAACTTCCGCGCCGAACAGGCGCGATCGAGTTCGCCCGCCTTGTCAATCCATCCCCCGATGCCGAAGAATCGTGGGAGACCTATACCTCGATCGACCTCACCGCCGGGCGGCCCGCCTCCGTGTTCCTTGCCCGCTCGGCCAACGGCACCTGGTCCGACCCGCCCCGGGTGGTCGTCCTTCCCGACGACCTCGACAGCTTCCCCGAACGCAGCGTCCGCGTGGTCAATTTCGCCTCGCTGCCGTTGATCGGCCTGATCGGCGACGAAGCCATCCAACTCCGCCCGGGCAGCGAAACCGTCGTCACGCCCGAGGCCGGGGAAGAGGCCGCATTGCTGCAAGTCGCCGCCGTCGATGCTGACGGTACACGCCACCCCGCCATCAATACCGGGCGCACGCTCAGACCCGGCGACCGCATCGTAATCGCCGTCTGGGACTACAACGGCAACGATCCCGACAACCACCCCACGCCCGTCGATTCCACCCTCTTCTACCAACCTGAGCCCCTGGCACCCCCCGCCACCGATGAAGAGTAAAACCACCCCTCGCTCGGCTTGACGCCGGGTCCCTCCCGTGGTATCCATCTTTTGATGACTACCACAGCCAAAGTCTTTGCCAGCGGCCGCAGCCAGGCGATCCGGCTGCCAAAGGAGTTTCGTGTCTCCGGAAGGGAAGTGCGGCTCACCCGCGTGCCAGGTGGTATTCTGATCAGCGAGGGCGATCCCTGGGATGCCTTCGAACAAGGCTGCCAGAGTCTGGGTGTCGATTTTCTTGATGCCGTCGAAAAACGCGAGCGCAAGAAACCTCAGGTCAGGGATTTTAACGCCGGCCTGCCATGATTCGCCTGCTCGACACAGACACCTTCATCCTGCTGCTGCGCGGTACGGCCCTCGTTCGGCCGCGCACAGCACGCGAAAAGAGCGTTGCCGCCGCAGCGAAGAAAATCCGCCAGCGCTGCCGCAGGGAGGCAGCTGAGGGGCGAAGAGTGGGCCTTTCCGCGATCAGTCTTGCTGAGCTGGAGTTCGGGCTGCGGGCCAGCGGACGTTACGAAGAAAAACGATCCGCCCTGCTGCTGGCATTGACGCCCTTTGAGCGCTACCCATTCGATCCAGTGGTGTGCGTAAACCACTACGGCAGCATTCGTGCCGCATTGGAAAAGTCCGGGAAATCCATCGGTCCCCTGGACCTGCTTATTGCCGCACACGCACTTGCTCTGGATGCCACCTTGATTACCCACAACACACGTGAGTTTTGCCGCGTGCCGAATCTCAAGGTGAAAGACTGGTCGCCATCCACGTTGTAATCACTTATTCCCCGCTTCTTCTGGCATTATCCAACAAATGCCGCCCTTGCGGAGTTTGCGAATCCGAGGCATTCTGCGTCATGGCCATGATTCTCCGTCTGCCATCCGTGTGCCTGATTCTGGCGGCGTTTGCCCTCGGGCTGCCGGTGTCGGATATGCGGGCGGAGGTGCCGGAAATCCGGATCAACGAGGTGATGTCGTCCAATGCCTCGACCTTGGCCGGCCTGGATGGTGAGTTCGACGACTGGATTGAAATTTTCAATGGCGGGGATGCGGCAGTGGATTTGGGCGATTGGGGATTGAGCGACGATCCGTCACGTCCGTTTCGCTGGCGATTTCCGGAGGAGACATGGCTCGCGCCAGGCGGGTATTTGATTGTGCGCGCCTCCGGGCGCGACACGACGGACGTCAATGCGCCGGAGACTTGGATTCCGGCCGGAGCGTGGTGGCGTTACGACGACAGCGGCGCAGACCATGGCAATGCCTTTGCGATTCCCGGATTCGACGACAGTGGGTGGCCGCAGGGGCAGGCTCCGCTGGGATATGCCGTACCGGCGAGGGCGGGCTACGAAACCACCACGATAGGCTTCGGCGGCGATCCGCAAAACAAACACATCACCACATGGTTCCGGCGGACATTTGATGTGGAGAATCCCTCCGCAGTTCAAGGCGTGGACCTGGGCCTGTGGATCGACGATGGCGCGATTGTGTATATCAACGGCATTGAGGTGGCGCGCGAAAACCTGCAAGGTGGCCCGGTCACCGCACAAACAAAGACTATCACCTACGTAGGGACCTGGCCAAGGTGGAATTCCTATTCCGTGCCATCGGGTGTGCTGATCGCCGGCGAAAATACCAT
>SLCJ01000108.1 GCA_007125835.1 Verrucomicrobiales bacterium
ATGGGCGACAGCGACCCCGCCGCCCTCTTCTCCTATGTCGCCCGCGAACTCGGCCAGCGCCGCATCGCCTTCCTCTGCGCCCGCGAATCGCACGACCCCTCGCGCACGCCGCCCCCCCTCGGACCGCAGCTCAAACGCGAATTCGGAGGCGTTTTTATTGCCAACGAAGGATTCTCAGCCGACTCCGCACGAACCGCCATCCAATCCGGCCACGCCGATGCCATCGCCTGGGGACGCGCCGCCATCGCCAACCCCGACCTCCCCGCTCGCATCCGCCATCACATCCCATGGAACGAAGCCGACCCCGCCACCTTCTACGGCGGCGGCACCCCCGGCTACACCGACTACCCATCAGCCCCCCTGCCCAACTGATAACCCGGTCCTGGTTGGTTGTTGGTTGCTTGCTCGCGTCTCTGCGCTCCAGGCCCTTTGCTCGATGCTCGCATCTCTGCGCTCCCCCCAGCGGTGGCCATGGCATCCATCCTGCTACGCGGTTCTCACACCAACAATCAAAAATCCACAGAACCCGGTTTCATGACAGATCAGGGTGCCCGAACTTCTTCGAGAATCTCCACCATCGCCTCGGCCCAAAGTTCGTAGCCCCGCGCATTGGGGTGCAAGGCATCGGGCATCACATCCTCGGGCAGTCCTCCGTCCTCATCCAGAAAGATCGCGCCTATATCGCGAAACACCACATTCTCCCGCTCCCCAAGCGGGGCGATCAACAGATTGATCTCTTCGTTCACTTGCCGCCTCGCGTCATCCGCTCCCCGGCCCCGCGGGAAAATGCCGAGCAGGACAATTGTCGCGTCCGGCGCGCGCGTGACCATCTCGCCGACAATCATCGTAATCCCTTCCGCCGTTTCCGCCGCCGGCCTGCCTTCGCCGTGTCCGGTATTGTTGGTGCCGATCATCAACACCACCGTGTCCGGCCGCAGGTCTTCAGGCCACTCGCCGTGGCGCAGCCGCCACAGCACATGCTCGGTGCGGTCGCCGGAATACCCAAGATTCAATGCCCCCGCCGGAGCGAAACGCTCCTCCCAGAGAGCCGCCCCCGCGCCCTCCCATCCCTGGGTGATCGAATCACCCGCAAACACAAGCCGCACCTCAGCGGCCCGGGCCGCCACTTCCTCCAGCTTCGCCTCGTGCCTCTCCACCCACCATCCCTCGGTGCGCGACACCGGCGTGGTGGAGGGCGAAGCAGACGCTCCTTCCTCGGCAACAAGTGAATGCGGCCACAATAACATCACGGCAAAGCCGCCAACCCATCGAACAGGCAAAAAAAATCGGATCATCGGCAAACCAACCTCATCACTCCACTGATTGCAACCAAAGGATCTCCTGCGTATGCTGGCTGGGGCGTTTCCTCCCCCCACGCCCTCCACCACCAAGAGAGGCCCCCTCGGATATCGCCGCATCTCCGCTCCTCGAAGTGGTCCAGCCTGCGGCAGACGACTGATCCCTCTGCTCCACCTCGCAGCCAATAAGGAGCCCCCCGCACTCCTGCGGGGGGGGTGAGAATGAAGTGGTGATTGATTAAGCCGATTCCGTCCCGCCCATTCTCCTCCTCATTCGCACCACGGCAGGAGTGCCGCTGCTCCGGTACGTGATCACGCACACGGTAATGCTTGAGGCAGGCGCAAACACTCTGGCCGCCGCCAACAAAAACAGCACCCCGCCGCCACAAACAGCTTACCAGAACGCGCCAGCGTCTTGGAGTGCGCAAGTCCTCTCGCGCTTTCCAGGTGATGCGGCAGCTAACAATGCCCGCAAACATCTCTTCAGCGTTGGTCTTCCCAGTCTCACCCCTCCCGCCTCCAATCGACCCTGAAAGGGCAAAAGCACAAAGCCCGGAGTTTCAACTCCGGGACAAATCACCATCGCAAAATGCGTCCTGAAGGGGCGCCTGCGAGCAAGCAAGCACCCAAAGCGGCTGAGGACAACCGCACTCAAAGACGGGCCCAGGAAGGGGACAATGCCACAGTCGGCCCCACCGGCAACGCCGACGCTCCCCGGCAACCCCGCCACCCACGTCGGCTTCGCGGGTGAAACCGAGAATGAGGAAGTCGTGGCCTGGGCACCTTTTGTCTTTGTCTCGAACATCACCACCGACGAACAGCAGGACTTGGTCCAGCTCGCCGCCGAAGCCGGCAAGACCTACTCCCCGCCCTCCGGCCCCGATCCCTCCCTCTTCACCTCCAACGATCACGAATACATCGTCTTGGCCGAAAACGAAGACGTGCTGGCGACCAGACTGCCGTCACGAATGTCAGCTTCAAGGAACTCGCCTTTAGGAAAAAGGCGAACATGGCGGAAGATCACGGATACAACCCGGCCGGGCACAAGGTCCAGTTCGCGTAGTCTCTCGCGGGATACCTCGGCCTCGAAAGGCTCGCGGGTGCCCACTCGCTCCAGTGCTACTCTGCCGTAATTCCCGGCTGAGAACACGTGCTGCACCTTTGCCTTGAGGGCATAGGCATGCGTCTCGTGATCCTCCGGCTCCAACTCGACATCGTGCGGGCGCACGTAGAGCACATCCTTTTCCCGATCCTTCGTCTCTGAACCAACACCCGCCACAAAGCGGTTCACATTTCCCAGGAACTCAATCACAAATGGAGAGACCGGCCGATCATAGACGGTCTGGGGATCGCCGACCTGTTCGATTCTCGCATTGTTCATCACGACCACCTCGTCGGCAAGCTCCAGTGCCTCATCCTGATCGTGGGTGACGAAGATCGTGGTCACTTTGATTTCCTCCTGGAAGGTTCTCAGCCACCGCCTCAGATCCTTGCGCACTTTCGCATCCAACGCGCCAAATGGCTCATCCAGCAACAACACCTTCGGATTCATCGCCAGTGCGCGGGCGAGGGCCACGCGCTGGCGTTGCCCGCCTGAAAGCTCGCTCGGATACCGACCTCCCAGGCCGTCAAGGTGCACCAGTTGCAACAACTCGCACACGCGGGTCAGGATCACGTCCTTGGCAGGCCGCTCCTTTCGTGGCAGCGAATTCAGGCCGAAGGCCACATTGGATTCCACCGTCATGTGCTTGAACAGCGCGTAATGCTGAAACACAAATCCAACCCCCCGTCGACCGGCCGGGGCTGCCGTCACGTCCTTGCCATGAAATAGCACGCGACTTGTCTCCAGCGAATCGGGGAACTCGAGACCTGCGAGGATCCGCAGCAGGGTTGTTTTCCCCGAGCCGGACGGACCCAGCAGGGATACAAGTTTGCCGTCGGGCACTTCCAGCGACACGTTCTCCAGTGCCTTGAAAGTGCCGAATGTTTTACTAATCTGGATTGCCTTGATACTCATGACTTTGGTTTCTTCTCTAAGTAATAAATATGTTGTTGGATGAATTGACTGCGTGGTCCCTCATGACTCGCGGCCGGACAAGCGTTCGACGATGTTTTTCAGCAGCAGGGTGAGGAGGGCGAGGATTGCCAGAAGCGAAGCCGTGGCAAAGGCGGGCACCGTTGCATAGTCGAAATACAACTGCTGGATCTGCAGCGTCATTGTATTTGTCTTGCCGCTGATTTTGCCGGAAACCACCTCAACACCGCCAAACTCACCCATCGCCCTCGCATTGCAAAGGATCACGCCGTAGAACAGGCCCCACTTCACATTGGGCAGTGTGACCTTGAAGAATGTGCGCCAGCCCGATGCTCCCATGGTCATCGCGGCATACTCCTCGTCCCGACCCTGCGCCTGCATCACGGGGATGAGTTCCCTGGCGATAAAGGGCACGGTGCCAAATGTGGTGGCCAGCACGATGCCGGGAAAGGCGAAAACCACCTGGAAGTTCACGCCCTCAAGCCAAGGTCCAAGATACCCGTGGGCACCGAAGATGAGGATGAAGATCATTCCGCCAATTACCGGTGTGACAGCAAAGGGAAGGTCAATGATCGTGACCAGGAGGCTTTTCCCCCGAAAGTCGAATTTGGTCACCGCCCAGGCGGCGGCAACACCAAAAACCAGGTTCAAGGGCACGGCTACAGCAGCCGTCAGCAGGGTAAGTCGGATCGAATGACGGATGAAGCGATCTTCGAATGTGGAAAAGTAGGCAGAGATTCCGCTCCTGAATGCCTCGATGAACACCGTGAACAACGGCATCAGCAGAAAGAGGGCGAGGAATCCTGTAGCCAACGAGATCAATACCGTCCGCACCCAGGGCGCTTCGGTGGTGGCGCTGCGGGTTTGCGGAAGAGCTGATGAGCGCACCCGATGTTGTTTTGAGTGTCTGTGGGAATTCATGACAGTATGCGTGTTGGGTTTTGAATCATCCGCGGGCCTGGCCCAGCGACTCACTCCACCGCTGGAGAACATTGATCACGAGCAGAATGGCAAACGAAGCGACGAGCATGACCGCCGCCACGGCCGCAGCTTGGGCGACTTGGAAGTTTTCAAGTCGTTGCACGATGATCAGAGGGGTGATCTCGGTGCGCAGCGGCATGTTGCCCGAAATGAAAATAATCGAACCGTATTCGCCAATTGCCCGGGCGTAAGCGAGTGAAAACCCGGTCAACCAAGCAGGCAAAATTGCGGGAAAAATCACCCGGAAAAACGTTCTCCAGCGTCCGGCTCCGAGCGTAGCCGAAGCCTCCTCCACTTCCTTGTCGAGGCTTTCCAGCACCGGCTGAAGGCTTCGGATCACAAAAGGCAGCCCGATAAATGTCAGGGCAATGTAAATTCCAATCCTGGAATAAGCGGTCTCAAGACCCAACGGATAAAGGTATTGCCCGAGGAACCCGTTCTCCGCGTAAATTGTGGTCAGCGCAATGCCGGCCACAGCGGTGGGCAGCGCAAAGGGCAAATCAACGATGGCATCGAAAATCCGCCTCCCGGGAAAGGAATAGCGTACCAATACCCATGCAGCGATCAGTCCGAAAACCGCGTTCGTTGCCGCAGCGGCCAGGGAGATGCCGAAAGTGATCTTGTAGCTCGCCACCACCCTTCGCGATGTGACGATGGACCAGAACTCCTCCCATGAGATTTCCGACGCCCGGAGAAACACACCGGCAAGGGGAATCAGCACAATCAGGCTGAGGTAGCTTACCGCAAAGCCAAGGGAGAGTCCGAAGCCGGGGAGTACCCTTCGATTCGCTCTGGGAGCTTTGCCGCCTCTGCCGAAAGCGGAGGAGATGTCATTTGAATCGCTTGTGTCGTTCATGGGAATCGTGCTGGTTGGGAAGCAAAGCTCCAGGGGGGCTATCCCCCTCCTCGCTCATCTATGAGCCGAGGACGGGGTGCCACGCGCCTGTATTGGGCAAAGGAGAATTGTCGGGCGCGGATTCTATGTGGCGCGCGCCCTCGCCTACCAGTTTACAGACCATAGATCTGGTCGAATGTGCCCCCGTCCACGAAGTGCATCTCTGTGGCCGGTGCCCAACCACCGAATACTTCGTCGATGGTGAACAGCTCGAGATCTGGATATTGATCCTTGTATTTTTCCAGAAACTGAGGATTTGACGGTCTGTAGAAATGCTTGCCGGCAAGATCCTGGCCCGTATCGCTGTATAGGAACTCCAGGTAAGCCTCGGCCACCTCGCGCGTCCCTTTTCGGTCGACGTTCCGATCAACCAATCCCACCGTCGGCTCGGCTAGGATGCTCACGGATGGCACGACGATCTCGAATTCATCGCCACGGTCGCGCACGGCAAGCAGCAGTTCGTTTTCCCAGTTGATTAAGACATCTCCAATGCGGCGGTCGGTAAAGGTGGTCGATGAACCCCGCGCCCCCGCGTCGAGCACAGGCACATTGGCGAAAAGCCGCCTCATGTAGTCCAACACCCGGGCTTCGTCGCCCTCAAACTCCCGAAGAGCCCATCCCCAGGCCGCGAGATAGTTCCAGCGGGCCACTCCCGAGGTTTTTGGATTGGGGGTGATCACCCGCACACCCTCTCGTGCCAGATCGTCCCAGTTCTGAATGTTTTTGGGATTGCCCGACCG
>SLCJ01000115.1 GCA_007125835.1 Verrucomicrobiales bacterium
CCGGATCCGGCAATTGGAAGCCCGCCAGAATGCGCTGCAAGCTGCCCGGAATGCCGGGATTAATCGCCAATCCTTGCAGGCATTCCATCGCCAGCTCAAGAGCCAGCAACTCAAGGGCGGGTATCTCTTCCATGCTCTCCACGGGGTAGCTTTCCAGGCAGACATTGCGTCCGTTTTCGTCCAGCAATTCGTGGTGAGGCCTGCCTCCCTCGTCGATCTCAATCCGCGGCAGTAGATTGCCGAAGATCCGGCAAACCACGTCCTGGACTGCCGCACTCGAGTAGGTTAGCCTTTTATGCGGTGGTTTCAAACCCGGCTCCTCGACGAGATAGTAGATGTCCTCGTTCAAGTGGAGATGCCGGGCGACCCAAACGTCGGGCTTCCGCCTTTTCTTGGGCTTTTCTGCGTCAATGGAATTCATGGTGGGATTCATGGCGTTGACTCCTAGGGTTTGCAGGTCGGAGCCGCAGGTCCTCTCGCAATCGCTCTCACTCTGCCAACAGACTGGTATCCAGGGTTGGGCGGGGAGGACTTCACGTGGTTGACTTTCTTCTCAGGTTGGTGAGTGGATTTGGATGGATTTGGATGGATTTAGACGGGGATAGGGGCTTCATTCGTGCCTGTTGACTCGTCTAGGTGAAATTTTCTCCATTCTAATCATCAAGCACTGCGAGTCAACACATTTTTGCAAAAGAATCGCCATTTTTTTAGCGAGGCATCGGCGGGTTCCCGACCGCTGAGCATAGCGGAAGCCAGAATGCCTGCCTGCCTTCGAAACTCGAAGATGATCCCGCTCAGGCTTGGTGATCCCGCTCAGGCTTGGTCGGGTTCGTTCGCGGCCAGTTTTTCGGCGGCAAACCGTCGCCACATCCTGCTGGCGCTTTGAATGAGCGCCTCCGCACTGGCGCGGCACGGTGGGCTAGGCCTCACCACCGGGGGTTTTGGGGCAACATCCTCAAATGCCAAAGGCTCCGAATCTCTCCAGGTAAGCGTCCGTAAATGCTCCGCGGTGTGGTGAACACAGGTGGTATCGATGTGGGTTTTCAGCATCGAGATCGCAGTGGTCGCCAACATGAACTTTCCGGTATTCCGCCTGTCTTGAAAACCCCAGAGCACAAGCAGGCGGGTGTGGCCGTCTCTGTCCTGGTAGAGCCTGTAGAGCGGCAGGTTGGTCTTCGGGTCGGGGAGTTGAAAGCTTACCAGTATTCTGCGCACGTTTTCGGCGACCGGGGCGTTCCGGGCGATCCCGCGCAGGCATGCCGTGGCTTCCTCCAGCGTAAACAATTCGAGCGATGGGATTTCATCCAAGCTCATGACGGCACGGCTTTCGAGGCAGAGGTCGCGCCCGTCGTCATCCAGCAGTTCGTGGTAGGGCTTGCCATTCTCGTCGATGATGATTCGCGGCAACAGATTGCCGAAAATGCGGCACACAACTTCCTGCACGTTCGGGCTCGCGTAGGTGAGCCGTTTCGATGGGGGCTTCAGCCCGGGTTCCTCGACAAGATGATAAATCTCCTCGTTCACACGCAGATGCCGAGCCCGCCGGACGTCTGGACATTCAGCTCGCAATCGTGGTGCTGGCATCATGAAACTCTGTGGTTCGACTCTATCGGGCAAGGTCATTTGCTTTCATTCTTGCAAAGCGACAAGAGAGTCGCATCGCCGTATCCGGCCCTGAAAGCCCTGCTGTGTGATTTCTGTTTCTGTTTTATCACTCTTAGGCTGCGCGAACA
This sequence comes from Verrucomicrobiales bacterium, assembly GCA_007125835.1. Taxonomy (GTDB): domain Bacteria; phylum Verrucomicrobiota; class Verrucomicrobiia; order Verrucomicrobiales; family SLCJ01; genus SLCJ01. The sequence goes on from SLCJ01000115.1 coordinate 1,734, forward strand.
AGAAGAAACGAAAAATGTGGGGATGCTTTTTATTTTTACCCAATTCCGGGGATTCATGCCGACCGCATGGAGTTATTCGACATTTCCTGCGCGAATTTCGCAATACATATATTAGACGAAGTTTTATCGCGGGATAATTCACATGAGAATTTCCTTCAGGTCGGCAGCGGAAAGCCCCCCACCCGCGCCGACCAGGCCGCTGGCCAGGCGGCGCTTGCGCTCTTGGAGTTTAAGAATTGCCTCTTCGATGGAATGGCGGACAATCAGCCGGTAAACCGTCACGGGAGCGCGCTGCCCGATCCGATGCGCGCGATCCATGGCCTGGTCCTCGACAGCCGGGTTCCACCAAGGCTCATACAGGATCACGGTGTCGGCGGCTGTCAGTGTCAGGCCGTATCCCCCGGCCTTTGTGCTGAGCAGGAAGACCGGAGTTTCGCGATTCTGGAAACGACGCACCTGGGCGTCCCGATCGGTAGATGCGCCGGTGAGCCATGCCGGCTCCACACCCAGCTGTTGCACATCCTCACGCAACAGCTCGAGCATGGAAGTGAATTGGCTGAACACCAGTGCGCGATGACCGCCATCCATGGCTTCGCCAAGAATTTCACGGAAAGCCGCTCGTTTGCCCTCGCTCTCCGTTTGCGATGGCGACCTGCCTTCCAATAAGAAGTCCGATGAAAGCTCTTTTGTGTTTTTGCGAACAAGCGAAAGATCGCAGCACGCCAACCTGAGCTTGGTGAGCGCTGCGAAGGTCTTAAAATTTGAATTTGATGTTTCTTCTTGAGTGGTTAAATTAATGTTTTTACGCATTTGCGATAATATCGAATGATATGCTTTTTGAGCTTCGGCCGACATTTCGCAGTGGAGGGTCTGGATGATTTTCCGAGGCAGATCGGTTGCCACTTCGGATTTTGTGCGTCGGAGAAGGAAGGGCGAAACGCGACGCCGCAGCCGCCCTTCGATGGCGGGATCGGGTTCGTGCCGGGCCATCGGCTTGAGGTACCGCTGCTCGAATTCACTCTCTGCTCCCAGATATCCCGGCTGGAGGAAGCGGAAGATCGACCAGAGATCGCGCACGGAATTCTCCACCGGCGTACCACTGAGGGCGACCCGCAGGCGGCTTGGGATCGAGAACAAAGCCTTGGCGATTTGGGATCCGGGGTTCCGGATCTGACTGGCCTCGTCGAGCAGGATGAGATCGTAGGAGCGCTGTTGGTGGAAATCGAGGTCCCGGGCATAGCTGCCGTAGGAGGTGATCACGAGGTCGCAATCGTCGGGGATGCCTCGATCCATGCGGCCGGCGCCGTGGAATCGGCACACGTTCATTTCGGGGAAATGGCACGCGGACTCGTCCTGCCATGTTCCCAGCAGGCTTGCCGGACACACGACCAAGGCCCTGAACATCCGTTCGGGAAGATTTTTGCGGCTCTGCTGTCGCTTCCGATGGCCGACTCCCAGCCAATGGACCAGGCACAGGCTCTGAAGGGTTTTGCCCAAGCCCATGTCGTCGGCCAGCAGCGCTCCCAGTCCGTTGGCAGCCTGCTCGGCGAGCCACCGCACGCCTTCGATCTGATACGGCCGGAGGCGGTCGCGCACGGCGGGCGGCAGTGTGCGGGTCACTTCGTCGGCATCGAGGCGGCGGCGTGCGGACCCTGTTCCCCTGCCGACATCGCCCGCGCCGATGCTCGATTCGAGGTAGTCCAGGTGGACAGGATCGAAGCGGAACTCGCCCGGCGAGGGCTGCGTCGGCCCTATGTCGCGCCACGCCTCGACAACCTCATTCCAGCGTCCGAGGTCGAAGGCAAGCAGCGACCCGTCCCCTCCCCGCCGCACAATGGCGCTTCCCATCCGCGCGGCGCGAGTCAGCTCGCCGATTGGGATGGGTTTCCCTCCTCCGGACGGGCGCAATTCCAGACGCGCGCTCACCGAGTCGGGACAATCCTGCTTGCCGCTGAATTGCAACTCGAAGCCAAGCCAACGGACGCGGCGGGTCACGTGGCGGATTCGCTCCCCGAGCGAGATCCGCCACTCCGGCGCGGGAAATAGCCGTTTTCGGGCGGCGAGAAACGCGACAATCGCTTCTTCGCCCTTCAATCGCCACTCACCGGGTTTCTCCGGCGAGGCGACAAAGCCCGCAGACCTGACCACTTGCAGCAAGGGCGCAATCCGCTCGGGGCGACGACGCAGAATCCGGACCACGCCCGGCTCGTCGGCCAGATCGGGCAGCAGCGTGGTTTCGTGCCTTGGCGAATTGTCACTTGGGCCCGCATCTGTAAGCGGTTCTTGATGATGGGAAATTTCATCGCCCGGCGCGCTGACCCACTCGATGGTCATCTCGAGGGTCAGTGCATTGAGCGACCCCTCGGCAAAACCCGCAATTCCTGGCTCGGCCTCAATCCACTCGACTCGATCCCCCTCCGACTCTGACAAACCATCCGCATCTTCGCCACCTGCCACCCCGCCCGGCCAGGATTCCAACAGGTCGGGCAAAAGGCCAGAACCCACCTCGCACATCCCAGCCGACCTCAAATCATTCAGCGCTCGGTGCAGAGCCGGGTCGTGGCCATCTGCTCCGGAACATAAGGTGCTGTCCGCAGGAGGCCGCCATTCCCATGCGTTGTTGTGCTCCCCGGGTGGCCTCACGCTCCACCCTTCCGGTCCCTCAAGCCAAGCACCCCCACCCTGCCCAAGTCGATTTGGAGACGGCTCGGCAGATTGGAAAACGCCCCCGGCAACGCGGACCGTCGCTTTGTCGCCGACGCGACGGATCAAGAGCGGGCCCGGCCTCGACTCCGGATCGGGCTCGATCCACCGACCCGGCACCCCGTCCGCGCCAACCGGAGGGCTAAATTCCAAATCCTGCAAAATGCGTAAAAAACGGGCAGCAAGCTCTCCCTGCAGCAGCATGTAGGGTGGCCGCTCGCCCTCCCGAAAACCCAGCTCAACAAGCCACGACCGCCACGAGGAGGAGTCTTCGCGCCAGCCCAGGGACTCAAGATTATATTCCGCCGCTGTTGAATACTGAAATTCAACGTATAAGGTATTGTTTTTCCATTGATTAGAGAATGATTTTGAGAGCTTAGGGATGATCAATGAAATTTCATTTATGTTTTTTGACTCTGAGTTTTTCGCGCTTGTTTTTACGTTTTTCGCTGTTTTTGCAAACAATCCATCTTTGCCGCCATTTTCCGGTTCGGTGCATGCCTGCTGGTGAGCGAACACGAGAGCCAGCGCATGCCCGCACACCTCCCCTCTTCGAGCGGTGGCACATGAGCAGGACGCAGCCCAGTCATTGCCGGCGAGCCGCCGCAGGATCACTCCCGTGGTCCTGGCTCCCATTTTCACTTTACCACGCCAGGTGACGGGCGATGCGCTGCCGGAGAATTCGACACCGGGCATGACGGCCCCGACGTCGCACAAGGCTTTCGCCTCTTTGACAAGACGCCAACCAAAAATTTTCTGCAAGGAGACTTGTGTGAATTCGGGGTCGGATTGGCTCATGAGCAAGGATTGTGGTCAAAGTTGGGTGGGAAACCGAGGTTCCTGGCCATAGAAGAAACGCAGGCGGCCCGTGACAGAACAACGGGACATGGAATTTGCAACTCTGGAGGGTGGAGACGGTGTTTCGAGTCCCCCTCTGATGACTGCGGGAAGGAAAGGGAAAGCCGCAATTCGGCTTGGTGAGGTTTGGTGCCCTGATCATGGTTCGCACTTGAGGGGCTCCATGCTTCCCTGCACAACCGCCGCATTTACCTCCACGGGTAAACCCAGACGCGCTTGGAGAAGCTACCGCGCTCCTATTCGTCGCTTGCTTGTGCCAGCTCGTCGTGCCGTGTCGGCGTTGCCCCCATCGCTTCGCTGGGGGGCTGTCTCCGCCTTCGGCTCCGGCTCTATGCGGTTCTTGTCCATCGGCTCGCAGGTTTGACTCCGCTGCGCTTCGTCCATGAGGTCTCGCTTCGCTTCCACTCAAGCCGCTATCGCGGCCAAGTCATTCTCCTAGCGTTGCACGCGGTTTGGGATGACCATCAGGCGTGCCGTCTCGCTTCGCTCGGCTCCTCCCCCGGGTCGGTCGCCCTTCCCGAGTTGGCTTCAGATGGTAGTCTCTTCATTTTCATGTCTGGTTTTCCTACAGGGGACTTGCACCCCACTTACATCGCGCCTATGCTGGGCACACACAAGGCGTTGGTGGACAACCGGCTA
>SLCJ01000100.1 GCA_007125835.1 Verrucomicrobiales bacterium
CTATTTGGCGTGTTATTACATTTGCAATTGCCGCGGTTGGTAGACTTTGGTCTCGGCGAAAACTTCTTTGCGCTCTTCGCGGCTCTTGGCATGGGCCTGATTTTCTTCGGGTTCGTTCCCGAGTTCAGTAAGTGGCGATTGGGTCGCCTTGCGACGATTGTTTCATCAACCACAATAGGTTGTTACCTAATTTACACTCTGTGGATCGTCTTTAGCCACCAATCCAGCTAAGACGGCAACCATAACCGGAAGCCAGCCCATCCTGGTGCCACGTTTGACCACCCTGTGGTCCGCCCATGCCCCCTTGGATTGCTGCGACATGCCGCTCCGAACCCAAAGCTTGGGCACGTCCGAGCAGTCCATGCGCTGACCTGGGACACCACCCCGTTTGCGTTGAAATTCCGGGTATGGGGCCAAGGGCGACGTTTTCATTCCCGCCCCCGGCTTCACGGGGTGGGATCCACTTGGCTTGGCGGGTAGGGGCCCCAATTGGTTTGGCGCTTGCCGACACCTATCACCTCGAGCGCGCCATCGGCGGCGACGCGGACAATGGAGGTGCTGCGGTCGGGTCCGTCCACATTGGCAACGAGAGTAATGACATGGATGCCTTGGATGAATTCGTAGTTGCCGCCGTGCTGGTGGCCGGAGAACAAGGCGTCTACATTTCCCTTGGATGCAAGCATGTCGATCACTTGATCCGCATTGGCAATCCGGAACGAAGTGCCGAAACGGTCGAAATTCTGGTGCGCGAAGGCCATGGCACGCAGTCCTTCCGATTTGGCCTCGTCCAGCACACCGGAAGCCCAGTCAATTTGGGCTGGAGGGATGAAGCAATTCGTCCACGCGAAATTGCCCGTGTTGTAGGAGACACCGTCGGCCCGGTAACAGGCGTCAAACAGGATAAAACGGTAGCCGCCCTGGTCGAAGAAATAATGGGTCTGGGCCACCGCGCCGGAGGTATTGGCCACGAAATCCTCCTTGGAAAAATCGGCAAGGTCGTGATTGCCCGGCACGTAATGGATCGGGCCGTCGAACTTGCGGAATTCCTCGTCAATCGCCTGCAACAGGGCCAGAGACGCATTGCGGTTATGCGTCTCTTGGATCACGTCTCCGAGATGGATGGCAAAATCGAGCTCGGCCTCATTGAACTCCCGCACGGCTTCTGCCACATTCGGCTGCGACCAGCGGAAATACCGCGGGCGTGGGGTATCGTCGCGGTCGCCATAGTGGGTGTCGGTGATCACGCCGAAGCGCACACGGTCCTCGCCGCCTTCACCCACCCTTGGTGGCAGGTCGAGGCTGAGGCGGAGGAAGCGCCTTCCGCCCTCCCCCTCCTCGCCCGCCGTGGCCATGCCGGCACCAGTCAGACCTGCTGCTGCGGCCATTCGGCCGAGAAACCGGCGCCTTGGGATTGTTTGCTGATTGTTGTTTTTCATAATGGTTCAGGGGTTGTCGAAGCCCGGGATGACGCGCACTCTCCAGGCGTCTGGATGTTCGATGAGGGTTTCGACCTCGGCATGGTGCCACTCGATGAGGTCGTTACTGGCTTCAAAACGTGCATCCAGGCCAAGATGATGGGGATTGGGGACGACATCGACCAGCCAGTCGCCGCCGGGACCATCGATGAACCCGCGGGGAGAAAGCCCCGGACCCGGATCAAATGGACCGATGCCGCGGGCATACTTGAGCAGGTTGGGAATACCATCGCCGGCTGCATCCGCATCGGGGGAACGGCGGTCGTCCGCAATTTCCATGCCCGCACCATCGAGCCAGGCATCGTATCCGCTCGCCCCATAACGCATCGCCTGCGGCACCCTAAGGTGCTGGAGGCTGGCAATCTCGGCGCGAGTGAGGACGCGATCCCAGACCGCGACTTCATCGATCAAGCCATTCCAGTTGCGGCCCGTGCCGCCACGGTGGCCGCCAATATTCAAATATGTGGGTGGGAAAAGCAACCCGCCATCCGCCCCCAGCCTGAGCGAACCCGCATGCCGACCATTGAGAAAAATATCAAAATCACCGGTTGGGGCGTCGTGGGTTACGGCGATGTGGTGCCATTCCCCGCGGACATCGGCAGGGATCGCTGTGGAGACCGCTCCGCCGCCCGACTGGCTGTAGGTTTCCGCGCGGATGAAGCCATCCGGCCTGCGGATGCCAAAGGAAACCGGGTAAGTTGCGCCGCCGGACGCTTCCAGAACGAAGAACCTCTCGCTGCTTGATACTGCGGCCACATCGAGAAAAATCCAGGCCGCATAGGTGTGGCTTCCCGACCCGAAAGGCGACTGAGGAACATGAACATACTGCTGGGAAGAACGGACCAACCGCAGCGCCCCGCCGCCGAAGCGCCCCGCCCCGGTCTCAACCACCGCACCATTCACCGGCTGGGCATCAAAGGCCGGACCACCCAGATCGGCGGCCAGCCCCTCATCGAACGACCAGTAGGCCACAGGATCATGCGAGGCTGGCAGATCGGCATAATCCGCTGCCACCGGCAGCCCGGACTGCCCGAGCTGATACAGGGCGAGCGCCTCCTCAGGTGCCAGCGGACGGTTCCATACCGCAAGCTCGTCAATCATGCCGTTCCAGAATTCCGGGGGATGGCCGCGACCGGCCTGGCCGACACGCAGGGCATGGCCGGCCACGGCCACCGCGGTGCTGCCGGTGTGATGCAGCTGGCCATTGTCGTAGAACCGTAGCGTCGAGAGCCCGGATCCGGCATCGCGCTCGACCGAGAAAACAAAGTGCCTCCATGTCCCCGAAGCCGCGAAAACCGGATTCTCCGGATTCATTCGCTGACGCCCTAACCATGTGGCCAGGCCTGCCGGTTCTGCCGGATCCCACGCAATGCGGATCGTGGTATCGTTGTCCTCGCCGAGCAGGGTCATCACCTCGCCATACGCAGGTCCACGGAAATACCATCCGCTGATGGCAAACGACTGACCGAATCGCGTCGCATTGTAGGGTAATTGGATGCTACTTACGCCGTCCAGGATCAAGGCCTCACCGCGCACGGCGGGGAGCCCTGCGGCGGGCAATGCGGTTTCCGGAGTGCCAGCCCATGCGGCGGCGTCGCGCCCGCTGACCACGCGGTTATGGAAGCCGTCGGTGAAATCCCAATAGGCCATCAGGCCGTTGTCCAAGCCTTCCGGATCCGCCTCGATCACCGCTGACACACTCACCGCCCCACTGGCCACCTCCACTCCGTCCACAACCGCAACCAAACGGGCAAACCCAGTCTCAAACCCAGCACGCGGAATGAACACCCGGACCATATCGACCCCCACAGCAAAGCCATCGGCCGTCTCCCGCACCACCACGCCATCCTCGCCATCCGTGGCGGGCACCCACTCATCCGGCACCCCCCCGGAGAATTCGATGGCGGTGCCAGCACCAGTGGCGGCCGCAGCCTGGCTGCGCCGATAGGTAATCACAAAATACTCTCCGTCGGGAATGCCATGCCCAGGATTGCTGGCGAGGCTGGTGCCGGGCAGCAATCCGCTGTTGTCGCTGCCGAGCGGATTGCCTCCGAGGACGAAAATGATGCCATTCGCCACACCATCGCCATTGGCATCGGCGTCCGGGCCGATGATCGCCGGATCGGTTTCACCCGGGAAAAAACCGCCAATCCACTGCTCATAGCTGTCAGGCGGCTCCGGTCCCATGGTCACATGAAGGACGCCGCCACCGACGATTGAAGACGTGTTTGCGGAGTCGTAAAACCCGGACGGCTGGCGCACACCACCGAGCCAGAGCCCTGCCACCGTATCGGTTGCGCCGTGGGCAAGATCGAGCGTGGCACCATCGGCAATGTGCACCGACGACGCCGTGTCCAGAGATACTTGCTCAAGCACCAGCGTTCCGGACTCGATCACCGTGTCGCCCGTGTAAGCGTTTGCAGTAAGAGTCAGGGCACCTTCGCCCTGTTTGACCACCACCCCCGGTCCATGCAGCGGATTGTGGATGATGAAATCATCGGATCGATTGAACCTAAGCGCCGCCTCGTTGAGAATCGTGCCCCCCCCGGGGCTGCCGGTTGTTCCGCCATCGCCAATCTGCAAGGTGCCCGCGAGGATACTAGTCGCGCCGCCATAGCTTCCATTTCCGGACAGCACAAGCGTTCCCTCCCCTGTCTTGATCACTTCCCCGCTCTGATCCATCGATGCGTCGCCTGCCGCACCGCTGCTGACCACCGGTGCCTCGATCACAAGCGTCGCCCCGGCCTCCGCATCCACTGTCAAGCTGGTCAGGTTGCGCAGGCGCAGCGTGGCCGTTGTATTTCCATCCGCACGCCCGATCACCGACGGCTCGGGCGCTGCATTCACCGTAATCACCGGCGAAAGAAAATGGTTGCCCGCCGCCCCGCTTGCATCACCACCCAGATCCAGCCGGCCACCGGTCATCTCAAGTGGAAAGCTCTCATCACGGTTCCAGAAATAGTTGTAAAAATCGCTGCCCACTTGGGCTTCGTTGATGGTCAGAGCGGTTACCGAAACACCGTCCGCATAACCAAAAGCCCGAGTTGTGGAATACTCGATCTTCGCACCGGGGCCTGCCACCACCGGCCCGCGAATTCCACCCACTCCCCCCGCGTCCATGCCGCCGAGCACCAAGGTGCCACCCTCCACGGTGGTCGTTCCCGTGAAAGTATTCACCTCGTTGAGCACCAGCGTGCCCTCCCCTGCTTTCGTCAAACTACCGCTGCGGGTCACAGCGGTATCGGTATTCGCATTGCTGCTGGCAATTGGCGTGTCGATCACCAACGTTGCCCCGGCCTCCGCATCCACTGTCAAGCTGGTCAGGTTGCGCAGGCGCAGCGTGGCCGTTGTATTCCCATCCGCACGCCCGATCACCGACGGCTCGGGCGCTGCATTCACCGTAATCACCGGCGAAAGAAAATGGTTGCCCGCCGCTCCACTCGCATTGCCACCCAAAGCCAGCCGCCCACCGGTCATCTCGATCGGAAATTCCTCACCGGTGTTCCAGAAATAGTTGTAAAAATTGCTGCCCACGTGGCCTTCGTTGATCACCAACGAAGTGACCGAGATATCATCTGCATAGCCGAACACGCGTGTGGTCCCATATTCCAACGAAGCCCCGGGCCCTACCACCACCGGTCCGCGGATGCCGCCGAGACCGCCCGCACCCGAATTGCCCACCACCAGTGTGCCATTGTTCACTGTTGTGCCGCCGCTGTAGGTCGCGATCGCGCCAAGTGTCGTCGTGCCCGGGCCCTGTTGCACGATTGAGCCATCTCCCGCAATCACTCCTGAAATCGTGAGGTTTCCGCTCCGGTCAATTACAAGCACCGCTCCGGAATTCAATGCCACCGTCCCGGTGCCCGGTGTTCCTGTTGCGCCGCCATTGCCAATTTGCAGATTGCCGCCGGCCACCGTTGAGCCACCTGTATAGGTATTGTTGCCGGTGAGCACCAGCGTGCCGCCACCCGAAAATGCCAAGCCACGCGTGCCTGCCAGGTCGCTGCCAAGGGTTTCCACGCCAGCGCTGTCGATGCCCGCGCCCGCTCCAGGCCCTATGTCCACACCAGCAAGGTTGTTGGCCCAAAGGTCCTCAAAATCGCCGCTGTCGAACAAACCGTCCCCGACACGCAACGTAACCGCCGCACCGGAACCAACCGCGATCGTGCCTTCCGCAGGGATGGCAGCTGGCGACGCCAAGGTTGCAAAGCCATTACGCAACCGCAAGGTGCCCTCATGGGCGTTGGGCCCCTCTACAATCAACAGACCATCCCCCAGCCTCTCAACTTCAGCCGCACCGGACAAAGAACCAAGCGTCAGCGTGCGCCCGGCGGCGATGTTCCAGTTTTGGTCCGCACCAGCCGCAAGGTCGGCGATACGCAGGTCGCGGGTCGCCGTCGCCATGTCAATGCCGAGATTGCCAAGCGTCAGCGTGC
>SLCJ01000344.1 GCA_007125835.1 Verrucomicrobiales bacterium
AGGTCGTGCAGGTTTTCCCTTGGCAGGAGCAGGTCAAAGCCTCCGATCTCGCCGCCCATCTCGCGAAAATCACGCCAGGCAATGCCGCGCTCTTCGAGAAATGCCAGCACCTCCATCGCATGCGGCGAGGGGCCGGACACCACCGGCACGGAACGCTCGCTGGTCACCGCGCGCACCGCTCCCGGCGGCGGCGGCGCATCCTTGCGGATCACCGAGCCATCGCCCGGCTGCACGGCGGCGAGCATGGGCGGAGCCGCCGTGGCGCGGGCGTAGATGGCGATCCCTTTTCGCCGCGCGAACTCAACCGCCTGCGGGTTGAGCACTTTCGCCCCCCATGTGGCCAGTTCGATGGTCTCGTCGTAGCCGAGGGCCTCGATCCGCAGCGCTCCGGCCTCGACCGAAGGGTCCGCCGAATACACTCCGTCCACGTCCGAGCAGATTTCGCACCATTCAGCTCCCAACGCAGCCGCCAGAGCCACCGCCGTGGTGTCGCTGCCGCCACGCCCCAGCGTAGTCACTTCGCGCCGATAGGAAACCCCCTGGTAGCCCGCCACAATCACCACCCGTCCGCGCTCCAGCTCATCCTCCACACGATACGGCCGCACCTCGACAATCCGCGCGTCGACATGGCGGTCGTTGGTCAGGATGCCAGCTTGGCTGCCGGTGAAACTGATCGCCTCGCCGCCAAGCTCGCGTATCGCCATGGATAGCAGCGCCATGGATATGCGCTCGCCCGCAGTGAGCAGCATGTCGAGTTCGCGGCGCTCCGGCGCGGCGGATACCCGCCCGGCGAGGCCGAGCAGCTCGTCGGTGGTCGATCCCATGGCCGAAACCACCGCCACCACTTTGTGTCCGGCCGCCCGCGTGGCCATGATGCGCTCCGCCACGTGCCTGAGCTTCTCCGGGTCACCCACACTCGACCCGCCGTATTTCTGGACGACGATGCTCATCGGTTTTGGCTATGCAGGAAATCAATCCTCCCCCCCCATCAATCCCCCGCCCCTTCGAGCACCCAGATATTGCGGAACTGAATCGCATTGCCGTGGTCCTGAAGGCGGATCGGTGCCGGATTCGCCGCCTGCCCTTCGTCTCTGCGCGAGTCAAATGCCCAGGCGGTGGCGTGCAACAACTCCACATCATTGTGCACCACTACGCCGTTGTGCCGAACCGTAATCCGCCCGTTGCTCACCTTCTTACCATTTTCAAAACCCGGCGCGCGGTAAGTGATATCGTAAGTCTGCCAGCGCCCCGGAGGCAGGGAGGCGTTGACCGCAGGCGGCGTGTGCTTGTATAACGCCGCGTTCTCATTCCAGAACCCGGTCAACCCGTAGGAATTGAGCACCTGAACCTCGTAGGTGTTCTGCAGGAATACGCCACTGTTGCCGCGCCCCTGCCCGGCCTTGCCCGGCTCCACAGGATAACGATACTCCACGTGCAGGCGGCAGTCGGTGAACATCTGGCGCGTCTGGATATCGCCGCCGATTCTCTGCCCGCGCTCTTCCTGATTCCGCGGGAAACGCACTTCCATGGCCTGTTCCTCCGGCACCAGATGCCACGTCACATCGCGGCCGTCGCCGTGTTGCCAAGCATCGAAATTAGAGCCATCGAAGAGCACAATCGCCCCCGGCGGCGGCTCCATTCCCAGCGTCGGCGAAGTGCGTTCAACCTTCGTCAGCTCATACCGCAACGTGTGGTCGCCCTGCCGCAACGTCCCAGATAGCTTGCCGTCAGCGGAAATCTCCCCGGCCCAGCCATGCGCGTCAAACCGCAGCACATCGCCGTCCAGGTGCGCATCGGTCTCGATGTAGCGATTGGCCCTCCGGTCGAACTCCTGCTTGAAATGAATCCGGTAGTGCCCCTCACCCACATTCATCACCTGCCCCACGAATTCCGGGTTGATGCTGTGATAGTGGTTCCCTGTGGCATCCGTCCACCGCCCTTCATAGTCGCCGATGAACTGGCGGTCGGCCTCGGCGGTTTCGGTCCAGTCCGGACTGGCGCCATGCCATTCCCCGGGAGGGACTGCGGCGGAGGCGGGAATGAACGCGCCAAACAGCGCAGCGGGAAGGATCGTGTGTCGGATGTTCATGTTTTTCTTGTCGTTGGGTTCGGGGTTCATGGAACTCGTGCTCCGCCCCTATGGTTGCCGGAAGCAACGCGCATGTCCATCGGAAAAAGCTCCTGCAGAATGCCTCTATCCCACATAAGTCCGTCGATCCCCCTGCTTGGCAGAACCAGTCTCCCGGTGCATGTTTCCCACCTCAATGGATTTGCCGCCCTGGGAACTGTTCGCCGCTGCTTTTCTGATTGGCATCGCCAAGACTGGATTCAGCGGCATCTCGCTCCTCTCGATCTACCTACTGTCCGAAGCCTTTGGCGCACGCGACCAGACCGGCCTCGCGCTGCCCATGCTCATTTTCGCCGATCTCTGCGTTTATCAGGGATTCCGGCGACACGGCGGATGGGCCGAGGTATGGAAGTTGCTGCCACCTTGCATCGTCGGGCTTGTCATCGGTGCCGGTCTGCTCTCCGTGCTCGACAACCAATCGGCCCGCCCATGGATCGGCGGCATCCTCATCGCCATGGGCTTTCTCACCGTCCTCCGCGGACGCTTCCCCGGGCTCGGCACATGGATGCAACACCACTCCGGGTTCGCTTTCGCCATGGGCTTTCTCGGTGGCGCCACCACCATGCTCGCCAACGCCGCCGGCCCCCTCATTTCGATCTACCTCCTCGCCCGAGGGTTCCAGAAAATGGACCTCCTCGGCACCGGAGCCCGCTTCTTCCTCCTCATCAACCTCCTCAAAGTCCCCCTCCTCGCCGGCCAGGACCTCATCAACGCCGAATCCCTCACCCTCGGGCTCTGGGCCGTGCCCGCGATCATCCTCGGCGTCTGGCTCGGGCGCCGCCTCATCCTCGTTGTACCCCAGAGACTCTTCGTCGGCATGATCATTGCCTTCTCCATCCTCGCCGGCTTCAGACTTCTCTGGCCGTGAAAAAGATCAAAGCAATCTCAGGACTGCACGATCTCTACCAACTCGACACGCCGATTCAACTCACGGCCCGCTTCGGTGCGGTTCGAGGTCGCCGGCGACATCATCCCGGCACCAGCCGGGCGAAGCCGTTCCGCAGGGATGCCATGTTCGGACGTGAGCCACTGCGAAACAGAACGAGCCCTCTGATAGGAAAGGTCGAGGTTGTAGTCGTAGCTGCCCACGCTGTCGGTATGCCCCACAACCAGAAGGTTCAAGTCCGGACGGTCCCTCATCAAACTGGCAATGTGGCCGAGCGACTCCGCCGATTCGGGAAGAATCTCCGCGCTGTCGAAGCCAAACAGAATGTTGTGCACCGCAATGCGCCCGTCCACAATCAGACCCCGCTCCAGGTCATCGGGCTCAAGCACCCTGTGCTCCATCACGATCTCCAACTCGCCGCTCTGCGCGATCTCAACCGCCACAATCGTAGGATTCCCGCCGTGAATGCTCGTGCCACCACCGCGCCGTCTCGCATTGAAGGTGGACACCGCCACCACCACACGTCCGTATTCGGGGTGGTCCATTCCCGCGGCAATGTAGCGGAAGTCGCTCTCCCTCGGCGAGCGCTGGTGCGTGCCGCGGAGCGAAGTATGGCGCAGCGTGTCGTTGTTTGCGAAAAAGGCGGAGTAGCCATTTTGCCCGTCAAGCTCATCGCCGGAACCCGAAAACAAAACCTCAAACCCAGCCTCCTCGAACGCCTGGGTATAACTGCGCAAAACGTGCAGCGTGGACGCATCCTCCGGCAAAGTATAGACGATACTCCAGTGCTCGCCCTCGATCTCCTCACTCTCCGGCCAGGTCCACGTGCCGCGCCGCGGATTGTCCGGATCGGGAACCCGCTCGGCCGGCCCCACCGGTAGGCTCACCTGCTCCAATTGCCGATAGATATGGTCAACAATCACTGCCCCGCCAACACGGGGCACCAACGGGTGGTCACTGGATCCCTCCACGTCGTCTGCAAACAGCAGCGGGGAAGAGACGCACAACAATGCGATCATGGCGAAGGTGGCGGAAACGTGACGGCGGGGACGCAGCAATCTGTACATGGATGAACTTGGTTGGGGGTTTGCAAAATCCGGTCCCGAAGGCATTTGCTCGCTTTCGGGAACCGGAAACAAACTTTGCCATGCCCGCAAAGCAAATTCAACATGTTAGAGATGCCGCCGCACGCCCGCGTGCTGCGGCATCTAGCGCGGATGTATACCGTGAAAGGAATCGCCCCGTCAGGGGCGGCTGCGTCCGGCGGCGCGCAGTGCCTCGAGTTCGGCGTGCAGTTCCTCGACGAGTTCCGGATGTTCTTCGGCAAGGTTGTTCGTTTCACCCAGATCCTCAGCCAGATTGTAAAGCTGGGGATAGGGGCGGCTGCCGAGGTCGATTCCAGTCTCCCAAGCGGTGGTGTTCGCGTTGCTGGGATGGTGGTATTTCCAGTCGCCGCGGCGGAAGCCAAGCAGATTGCGGATGCCCTGCTGAACCACGTGCTCGCGCACGGTCGCCTCGGGATTCACCAACACGGGCAGGAAGTTGAAACTGTCGGGGGCCTCGTTCTCCTGCAGCTCCCTCCCGGTCAATGCGGCAAAGGTCGCGGGGAAATCCACTTGGCTGATGATGGAGTCGCTCACCGTGCCGGCCGGCACCCTGGCCGGCCAGCGGATGATCGTCGGCATCCGGGTGCCGCCCTCGAAGCGGCTGTATTTCCATCCGCGAAAAGGCCCCGCTGGCTTGTGGTCGCCAATCCGCTCGGCCGACTCGTCCTTGTAGCCGTCATCAAGCACCGGACCATTGTCACTGGTCAAAATCACGATCGTATTTTCGGTCAGCCCGAGCCGGTCAAGCGTCCTGTTGATCTCACCCACACACCAGTCGATCTGCACGATCACGTCGCCGCGCGGCCCCATGTCCGTGGCCCCGACAAAGCGCTCATGCGGCACCCTCGGCACATGCGGGTCGTGCAGCGAGAAGTACAGGAAAAAAGGACGGTCTTTGTTGTTCTCGATCACTTCAACCGCCCGCGAACTCAACACGTCGGCGATGTCCTCGTCGCGCCAGTGCGCGCTCTCGGCACCGGTCTGCCACCCAATGCGCGAGATGCCATTGGCAATCGATTGGTTGTGCCCGTGGGACCAATCCATTTTCAAAGTGTCCCGGGCCTCCTGACCCGAAGGCGAGGAATCGATGCGCTGGCGATAACTCACGCGCAGCGGCTCGTCCTCCTCATCCTTGCCATAGATGTAATGACCCTCGATGTAGACGGTCGGCACGCGGTCCACGGTGGCCGGGATAATGAAGCTGCTGTCAAACCCGACCTCAAGCGGTCCCGGCGCGATCTTGCCGTTCCAGTCGAGATTGCCGGTACCAAGGCCAAGGTGCCACTTACCGACGATCGCTGTGTAGTAGCCAGCTTCCTGCAAGATCGAGCCAAGGGTCGTCGACCCCGGCGGGATCAGCAATGGTGCGTCGGCCGGAGCCACTCCACGCCCATCTCCTCGCCAGGCATACTCGCCGGTGAGCATCGAATAACGAGATGGAGTGCACGTGGCCGAGGTGGAATATGCGCTGGTAAAGCGCATCCCCTCGCGGGCGAGACGATCCATTTCCGGCGTCTCCAACGCCGTGGCACCATAGGCACCGACATCACCATACCCAAGATCATCTGCGTAGATTATAATTATGTTAGGAGGGCGCTCGGCAGCGGCGGCCAGGCAGGCGGATGCGGAGACCGCAACGGAACAAAGGAAGGCTCTGAGGCAGGCTGTGTTTGTCATGTTCTGTGGAGTTGATTGGGGCGGGCCGGGACGAATCGGTTTCTTCGAGGCGGCTTGGCACCATGCATCTTGACGTTCTGATCGCAATGCTTCTTTCACCTAAC